>NZ_JAEHCA010000178.1:0-218 GCF_016483345.1 Bacillus cereus group sp. N24 | reverse complement strand
GAAGCAAAAGCACAAGAAATAGCAAAGTCTAAGGAAGAAGCAAAAGCACAAGAAATAGTAAAGGCTAAAGAAGAAGCAAAAGCACAAGAAATAGTAAAGGCTAAAGAAGAAGCGAAAGCACAAGAAATAGCAAAGGCTAAAGAAGAAGCAAAAGCACAAGAAATAGCAAAGTCTAAGGAAGAAGCAAAAGCACAAGAAATAGTAAAGGCTAAAGAAGA
>NZ_JAEHCA010000177.1:0-224 GCF_016483345.1 Bacillus cereus group sp. N24 | reverse complement strand
TACCATCGGCGCTAGAGAGCTTAACTTCCGTGTTCGGTATGGGAACGGGTGTGACCTCTCTGCCATCATTACCAGACATTATTCTTTTGAGACAATCATTATTATAACTTATTCACTTTAAAAGTCAACAAGTTTTTTTATGTTCTCTCAAAACTAGATAACATTTGCTACATATTATATGGTTAAGTCCTCGATCTATTAGTATTCGTCAGCTCCACATGTCA
>NZ_JAEHCA010000176.1:0-227 GCF_016483345.1 Bacillus cereus group sp. N24 | reverse complement strand
GGTGCGGCTGGATCACCTCCTTTCTATGGAGAATTGATGAACGCTGTTCATCAATATAAGTTTCCGTGTTTCGTTTTCGTTTAGTTTTGAGAGTTCAATTCAATATTGACTCTTAAATGAGGATATGATATAAATAAATCCTGCAATTTGTATGGGCCTATAGCTCAGCTGGTTAGAGCGCACGCCTGATAAGCGTGAGGTCGATGGTTCGAGTCCATTTAGGCCCA
>NZ_JAEHCA010000175.1:0-229 GCF_016483345.1 Bacillus cereus group sp. N24 | reverse complement strand
TAAAAAGACGACCTCTATTAAAAACACTAATACAAATATTAACAAGAAAACCATGAAATAGAATATAATCAGGACAACCAAGACAAACAGGACAAACATGACAAACAGGACAAACATGACAAACAGGACAAACAAGAAAAAAAATTAAAAAATGTAAAAAATAAAAAAAAGAAAAAAAATAAAAAAAAAAAAGATAAGAAAAAAAAAAAAGAAAAAAAAAAAAAAAAAA
>NZ_JAEHCA010000174.1:0-229 GCF_016483345.1 Bacillus cereus group sp. N24 | reverse complement strand
ATACGATATGATACGTATTTGCACTTTTTAATTGTTTTAAAATTTCGGACATACGCTCTGTTACTTTTTTTTCTTCATCAGTTAACTTTTGTCCATTTCCTTGCTTTTCCCATGCACTTAAATCAGTTTTATCTATCATTGGTACTATATCATCGTATAATTTAATTTGTTCAATCGGTTCATTATTAGGAATTAATTCTTTATATGGTACTAAAAAGTGGTTAAGAAC
>NZ_JAEHCA010000173.1:0-229 GCF_016483345.1 Bacillus cereus group sp. N24 | reverse complement strand
CTCCCGCACCCTTTCTTTAAAATATTCTACATCATTATTTGTTCCAGATAACTCAAATTTTGATACAATAGGCACTTCATATTTAGTAGAAATTTTGTCAGCACTTGCACCGAACATGTCTCCCCAATTACGATTGCCGCTTGCAGATACGCCTTTTAATTTTTCATTATTGCGTTCTAAAAAGTCTAAAACACGTTCCGGTACATTGCCAAAACCTGTTGTATACGTA
>NZ_JAEHCA010000172.1:0-230 GCF_016483345.1 Bacillus cereus group sp. N24 | reverse complement strand
AACAACGGAGAATCAATGGCGCGCACGCTCGACCTAGAAGAAGCGCAGCCAAATATCTCCTTACTAGCTGCTCGCAATTCCTTACTCGCCCACGAGCGCGCCTTACAACGAGTAATGCCGGCAGCGGTAAAGCATAATATGGATATTGTTCTTGGTTGACAATATATCTCAGGAAATCTTGCTGGAGGTGCTCCCTTAGAATATCAAAAAGATTCACCAGAAATCATTGC
>NZ_JAEHCA010000171.1:0-232 GCF_016483345.1 Bacillus cereus group sp. N24 | reverse complement strand
ATCTGTAATTGTAAAAGAAAATGAAGAAACTCCCGATACGGACCCGAAATTAACTGTACCTACTAGAACACCGATTAATGTAGGGGATAAAGTCAATCCACTTTCTGGCGTTAAAGCTATTGATAATGAAGAGGGCGATATTACTGAAAAAGTAAATGATATGGGCGAAGTTGATACATCTAAAGCAGGTAATTTAGAATTGAAGTTTCTAGTTAGTGATTCTAGTGGAAAT
>NZ_JAEHCA010000170.1:0-232 GCF_016483345.1 Bacillus cereus group sp. N24 | reverse complement strand
CTTGTAAGTCGCCCGATTCCAGATACACCCTTTTTTATGTTTTCCCAAGCTGTTTCACCATCTGTTCCGATCGGTGTAACAGCTCCTAGTCCTGTAATTACGCCCCTCTTTTTTTCCATACAAAATACACTCCTTTTTTCTCTCAATCCTTATTTACCCCACCGAAGAGCTACCGCTCCGCATGGTAATCCGCCGCCGCACCCAACAAGTATAAGTAAATCGCGGTGTTGCA
>NZ_JAEHCA010000169.1:0-232 GCF_016483345.1 Bacillus cereus group sp. N24 | reverse complement strand
TCTGGTGGACCTACTGGACCGACTGGACCTCAAGGTGCTCAAGGCAACACTGGCGCTCCGGGGGCTACCGGACCTCAAGGTGCTCAAGGTAATACAGGCGCTACCGGGCCTCAAGGTGCTCAAGGTAACACAGGCGCTACCGGGCCTCAAGGTATTCAAGGTAACACGGGGGCTACCGGACCTCAAGGTGCTCAAGGTAATACAGGCGCTACCGGGCCTCAAGGTATTCAAG
>NZ_JAEHCA010000017.1:0-131104 GCF_016483345.1 Bacillus cereus group sp. N24 | reverse complement strand
ATCCCGGTACAATACCGGGATCATACCCTAGAGGCTGCCTAATGAAACGACCTGTCTAACTTTCGGGGGTCACTTCATCTCAAGGAATCGACTTTTTTATTTATTCTTAATGAACTAACGCATGCGTTAGTTCATTAAGAAAGATGTTTGAAAAAATAGCCTGTATATATTTGAACGATGAATAACTTACCTATTTCCTTTTGTTTACACCGAATACAAAACAATCAGACAAACAAAACATATTATTTATCTGTTTGTTTTTGCTTCTTTTTCAAATACTCCGCACGCAATTTTTCAAGTTGCTGCTTTTTATCAAATTTGGCAGGCGTCTGTTTTTCATGAAACTTTGCCACAGCTACCTGACTTTTGTAATCCAATTGATATTTGCCCACTTTGTTCACCTACTTTTCTTGTCTTTACAGAGAATCTATTCAACAAATATAATATACCTTATTTTACTGAAGCAAATCTTATTACTTTAGTAGTTTTTCTACTTACATCTATCTTAATCCAAATATCCCTTTATCTAACTAACCTGCCCCGTTAGTCTAAGTAGGAAACTTCACAATCTCAATAGAGTAAAACCTATCGGTACATAATCCAATCACCTTTCAATTAGACCTCATAATGTCTCATAAGACTTGTATCAAAATACTTATCGTTGTAAATGCGTATTTTCTTGACTCTACCCCAATTATAATAAAACAACTTTATTGTTTTTTAAAGAATTTTATTGTAAATGAAACTACTTTATTATCTCTGTACAAAAATTTAATCATTGGGGGTTTTGTTCATTCCCACTCATTATTAGCCTTCACCAATCGGGCGTTTACGGGCAGCCCGCCTCCCACAAATAGTGGGATAAAAGCACATCACTTATTTACAAATAATGGTTTTATCGATATATTAAGAAATAAAAGGGGGTAAAAATAATGGATACTTGTTCTGATATTTTAATCGTTATCGATTTACAAAATGGGGTATGTTATAGCGGAGAGCATTTATTTGATTTACAAAACTTGCTTACAAAAGTAAATAAAAGAATTTCTTCATACAGAAAATCAAATAAACCAATCATTTTTGTTCAACATTGTGATGATGATTTAGTACCCGAAAAAGAACTTTGGGCTATTCATACTGATCTAGATGTTCAAGACCAAGATTTCTTTGTGAGAAAAACACATGCAAATTCATTTTATAAAACAAACTTAAAAGAAATTTTAGATCAATTATCTGTACATCGTATTGAATTTTGTGGCGCCCAAACAGAGTACTGTATGGATGCTACGATTAAATTTGCTCACGGACTAGGGTACGAAAACTTTATGGCACCTAAAATAACTTCTACATTAAACAATCCATTTATGTCCGCAAAAGAGACAATTGACTTTTATGAGAATATATGGAATCACAGATTTTTAAAGTTGCTAAAAGATGAGCTCTAGCATAAATGACGAATGACTTGATCATTCTAAGATTGATCAGCTACACTCAAGTGTCTCATTATCCTCATAAAAAAGCTGATTACATCGGGCTTCTTTTAACCTGTTTTATATTCTATATATAGCATTATAATTCCTTTGTCATATTATTTTAAAAATTTTGTATATTCATTTGAAAGAATAAGAAAATCATGATAAAATTGTGTTACAAATATATCTATATCTTTCAATTTTTAAAATGCATCAAAATTTTCGCCCAAAAGCGTCATTTTACAAAACTGTGCTAATTTATCCATTTTATTTACATCAGGGTCTCTTTTCTTACAATTTCTTTACTTTAGGAAATTTTTTCTGCAACAACTGTTTTCTTTTCTTTAATTTTTTGGTATGTATAGTATGGTATAACAGCTCACACGGAGGTGGAAAAGAACATGTTAGAAACCTTTCAAAAAGAAATAGAACTTTATGAAAGCAATGCAGAATTATTGAAAGTACTTGCTCACCCAGTTCGTTTATGTATCGTAAAAGGATTAATCGAGCGTGGTCCAAGCAACGTTTCTACAATGTACACTGGCTTAAACATGCCACAGTCTACAATTTCACAGCATTTAGCAAAATTAAAAAGTGCTAAAATCGTTTCTAGTGAAAGAAAAGGATTAGAAATTTACTACAAAGTAGAAAACGAAACAATTATTCAACTCGTTCGCGTATTATTAGGTTAGGGACTAATAAACAGAGAAAAAGAACGTATTCTATATTTTTCATCTCATATCTTTAATATAAATATATATCATGAGAGGAAATATATAATACTACATACGTCGTATTAAAAAACAAGACACAGAAATATGCTGTGTCTTGTTTTTTATATTGTTAAATACCGATTCAGATGTAAATTCTGTATGTCTTTCGTATGTATAACAACATCAAAGGCATTCCCTAATCCTCCGTTCAAAATCATAGAACGAATTGCTCGATTTTGTTTTTGAGTTTCAGAAAAAGGATTCGTATCTTGATGACTCGTAAGCTGTTCTAATATTCCTGCAGCTAACAAAAACTCAGATTGCTTCTTATGCCATACTGCACTCATTCCCTGAAGGTTAAAAATCTCCTTTAACTCATCCCAATGAATATGAGTAGTAAGATCCATTTCCCCTGGATACGCTAAAGGATTACGTATTAACTTATGCTTATAATACCCACGTAAACTTCCTTCCCGATGCGCAGGGTACGTCCATTCTGCTTTTGTGTATCCATAGTCAACTGTAATACATATACCTTTTTGAAACCATTTTGCAATTCCTTTTATATAATCTTCCATCGCAATTGGCACCTCAAAACGCTGCCCTTCTGCAATATGAATGTTATATTTCAGTAAGTAGCGACCGATTCTTTTATCTAACGGTCTACATACTTCAGCAAGGTTCCCTTCCTCTGTATACGTAATACGTACTTCATACAACATTCCATTTCTCTTCTCAATTACTTCAACAGGAAATGCATCAAATAACTCATTCGAAAAAAGAATTCCTTCGAATGACTCTCCCATTTTACTATAAGATGTATAATACGATATATTAGAAAATGAGCACAGATTCTCTTGTTGTAATTTTCTATGAAAAGGGCTCACTTCAATCATTGAATAGTTTAAATCAATAAAGGTTTCCGGAGATAATTGCTTCCATTCTTGTAAAACATCATAGGCAAACTTTCCTGTTCCCCCGCCAATCTCACAAATATTTGGAGCGACTTCATCATTCTCAACAAGACGAATAAAAAACTTAGCAAATGTTTTTGCAAAAGCAGAGGATACATTGCTACTTGTAAAAAAATCGCCTTGTCTTCCAATCTTTTCACGGTCCTTCATATAATAGCCATGCCCTTCTGCATACAATACGAGGTTCATATACGTACTATATGAAATCGAATAATCTTTCTCTTTCCCCATCCATTCTCTTAAAATGAGCTCCATCCCCATAATGACTCCTTATTGTAAAAATGGATTATTTTCTTTTTCAAAACCGATGCTTGTTTCTGGACCATGTCCACATAGCACCGCTGTTTCATCTGGCAATACGAATAATTTCTCTTCAATACTTCCAATTAATTCAGCAAAACTTCCACCAGGTAAATCAGTTCTTCCAATACTCATTTGGAATAATACATCTCCTGAGAACACTGCATTCGCCTCTTTACTATAATAAGAAATACTTCCTGGAGAGTGTCCTGGCGTCTCAAAAATTTCAAAATTAAATGAACCGACTGTTAATGTACCTTCTGCATCAATAATATGATCCGCTGGCTTAGCTGTAATACTACGGTTCATCATAAAAATTTGAGAGCCATTTACAGTTCCATCTCCTAACCAATCTGCTTCTTCTTTATGTACGTATACAGGAATATGGAAAGCGTCTCTTACCGCATCAACAGCACCAATATGATCAAAGTGGGCATGCGTTAATAAAACCGCCAGTGGTTTTAATTGTTCTTCTTGTAAATATGTAACGAGCTTCTCTCCTTCATGACCAGGATCAAAGATAATACACTCATTTTGATCATTCGTTAAAATATAAGCATTTGTTTGTAATGGTCCTAACGGCATTTGTGTCCATTTCATATGAAAATCTCCTCCAGTTATTAAACTTACTTTTAATGATACAACATTTCTTTCTCTTAGGAAAAGAAAGGATGCTATCTCGACAATCATTTTTAAAACATGTACAATATAAAAGAGTAAATATTCTAAAAACTCACATTTAAGAATAGGTAGACAGAGGAGGATATTGTATGGGCCTTGTTATTATTTTTACGCTTGTCACTCTGTTAGCTGTTTTTGCTACGCTTAGAACACTTCGCGAAAAGAACTTTTTCGCAGGCGGCTTTGCAATTGCGACTGTACTCGTTTTCGGATGGTTTACGATCATGACTGTTCTATATAACGGGTATCCACCAGCAGCTTAATTCACTTACATGTTATTCTTCATCAAGATTATGCACAAAAAGAGGAAGGGTTTCCCCCTTCCTCTTTTCACATTTCACAACTTATATCATCTTCGCTTCGTATTTGTGCTTTTTTACAAGCCAAGCTCCTCCAATAACACCTGCATCATTACCAAGTGTTGCAATGGCTAACTTCGTACTCTTTACAGCACGTGAGAAAGCATATTGCTCGAAATAACTTTGAATTGGTTCTAATAGTGCATCTCCAGCTTTAGAAACGCCTCCACCAATAACAATTTTCTCTGGGTTCAACGTACTAGAAAGATTCGCTACAGCTAATCCTAAATAAGAAGCTACTTTTTCTACTACTTCATTTGCTAGTTCATCACCTTGTCCGTGCGCTTCAAAAACATCTTTTGATGTAATACGTCCTTCTTCTGCTAACATAGAACGTAACATGCTTTCTTTATCAGTCTCTTGTATTTTCTGCATAGCAACACGCACAATACCCGTTGCAGAAGCTACTGTTTCTAAACAACCAGATTTTCCGCAATTACATGGGAAAGCATTTTCTGTAACGACTGTAATATGTCCAATCTCACCAGCAGCACCACTTACACCGTGTACAATCTCACCATTGGCGATTACACCACCACCGACACCAGTGCCAAGCGTCATACAAATTAAATCTTTTGCTCCTTCGCCAGCACCTTTCCACATTTCGCCAAGCGCTGCTAAGTTTGCATCGTTATCAATGACAACAGGTAACCCTGTTTCTACTTCTAGTAAATCTTTTAATGGATAGTTTTTCCACCCTAAATTAACCGCTTCATAAATCATTCCAGATGCCACATGCACAGGACCAGGAGCTCCCATACCAATACCAATTAACTTGCTTTTTAATTCGCCTAACTCTTCTAATTTTTTATCAATTGCCTTCGCTACGTCAAGTGTAATATGTTTTCCTTGCTCATTTGTATTCGTAGGGATTTCCCACTTATGTAAAATTTCACCGTATACATTAATAAATGCTAATTTAATCGTTGTACCACCAAGGTCAACACCAACTAACCATTTCTCTTCCATGTTGCTTACCTACCTTTATCTAATTCTTATTTAGCTCTTTTTGAATTTCTTGCTTCAATAAAAATAAAGCTGTTTGATAGTCTTGTGGATCGATTAGCTGTGACTGATTTAATTCACGTAGCTCATCTTGCATTAATTGCAAATCTGCAATTCGATCACCCGTATAAATAATCGTACCAAATTTCTTTAGCAATTGCTGAATATCATAAATAGATACCATTTCATCACCCTCTATGCTCACTTACTATAAAAAATTATAATAAGAAAACGTTCACATATTTTATTATAATCAAGAAGAAAAAGTCTCGTCAATTTTTATTTGTCTATACAAGCCCATTTATAACCATTGTTCCTTTTTCTGTAATAATTTTTTCTACATTTTTATCAAATGGTTCCACTGGAATTTGTTTTACCATTTGAAAATCATAAGCTAATGATAGCGTTTTCCCTTTATAATGCACGAGATAACGATCATAATAGCCCCCGCCGTATCCAATCCGTTCTCCTCGCTCTGTATAAGCTACACCTGGTACGATTTGAAGGTTAATTTCATCCGCATTCACTTCTTCAGTAAGCGATGGAATCGGTTCACGCAAATGCATATACACTGTTTCTAATTGATCAAAATTACTAATTTGCCGGAAGGACATTGTTCTTGTTCCTTTATTACACTTCGGAACTACAACTTTCTTTCCTTCTTCCCAAGCTTTTTCGATAATAGGATATGTATTCACTTCATTTTCCATTGAAAGAGTGATTCCAATTGTTTCAGCTTCAACCCACTCTTTTTGCGCATACAACGAAACTGCGATTTGCTCTGATAAAGTTGCATACTGTTCTTCCGATAAAGAATTCATGTGTTCTATTATTTGTTTACGTAAACGTATTTTCTCTTCTTTCACACATCTTCCCCCCTACAGTGACACTTTACTCTATGATGATAGTGTATCACTTTTAATATAGGAATCGAATAAAAAAAGAAACAGTAGGAAAATATTCCTACTGCTTACTTTGTTTCACGGTGTAACGTAGACTTCTTGTCACGCTTGCAATACTTTTTAAGCTCGATACGCTCAGCGTTGTTACGTTTATTTTTCTTTGAGATATAGTTACGATCTCCGCATTCTGTACATGCTAGAGTAATATTCACACGCATTCTTATTTCCCTCCAGTACTAATAACTTAAATCAGACTATACCATAATACCACTTTTAAAATAAAAATTCTACACCTTTTGATATTGTCTAATTTTTTCTATAAGATTTTTCATGTTTTCCCTTGCTATCACTGGATTTCTAGCATGTGAATACACCAAAAATTTTGGTTGTTTTGTATCAGAAACGATATAAGACCACTCTTTTTCGGTATACTTGAACTGCACTCCTTCAAATATACCTTCTTCCTTTCTTTCCATATCGGCCAATAATTTCCTCATCACTTTCCCTTTTTCGTTCCATGAACACACAACTTCATCATAAAGTAAATAAAGCGGCGGTGATTGCTCTACTATGCTAAGAAACGCCTTTTCTTGCAGTGCTATTAACTCGAATAACTTTCCAATTCGATATAAAATATCTCGTTTCCACTTTACTTGAAACGCCTTTTTTTCATCATGTATATAAAATAGAAGGTAACATTCTCCTAATTTCAAAGACATTGGGTAAATATTCCCTTTTGATTCCAGTAATAAGTCAGGAAGATCTATTTCTTCAAAATCTGTACCTTGGTAAATATTACTATGATTATCATATAACTCGAAATAATTTCCTTGCTCAGAAAACATAAGCGCCATATTCGCTTTACTTGATTTCATCAAAGCTTTCACATGATCTTTTTGTTCGCCCGCATAAATCCATGTAACTGTGCACCCAAGCCTTTGAAGAAAGAGCATAAGTAAATGTTGTAACATATCATTTCTCTTATTAATAAGAAGATGAAACTTTTGTTTTTGTATTTGTTCAATATCAATGCATTCTAATACAGCTTCTATATAGTCATTTAAAGAAACGTGGACTGGCGTATTTTGTCCCATTTCTTTCTCACATACGTAATAAAACGACTCGGACATATATACTTGTTCTATTGCTTTTTGCTGCTTATACGTTAACAGCATCCCATCCTTACCATACAGCTTTATAACAACTTCTTTTTCATTTTCCACTTGAACGAAAACCCCACCTGCACATTGCAAATTATGAATGCTATACTGAAAAAGTGACTCGTTCATCTCTTTACATTCCATCGTATGAATCCCGATACCATGAATAGCATGTAAAAATAAATTTTTATAAGAAGTTGTTTCTATATGTTCTTGACTCCCAATTAGTATGCTTTCCCCTTTTCCGAAAAGAGATCCATACGCCATCGCCACTTTTACAATAAATTGCGGAGTAATCTCAACATTCCCTCTCC
This sequence comes from Bacillus cereus group sp. N24, assembly GCF_016483345.1. Classification (NCBI taxonomy): domain Bacteria; kingdom Bacillati; phylum Bacillota; class Bacilli; order Caryophanales; family Bacillaceae; genus Bacillus; species Bacillus cereus group sp. N24. The sequence goes on along the minus strand of NZ_JAEHCA010000017.1, from coordinate 123,224 downwards.
CTACAATACGGCTTTTTTGTAACCAGCCAGCGCTTTTTTCACTTTCTTGAACACCAGCCGATCCTACTATCGAATGACTATCAATGGCCTTATAAGGCCATAATTTTCCTTTTTGCTTAATGACCGTACTCTTCCCTATATGACAATGATCCGCTACAATACTTTTTTGAAACAACGTAACGTCATCTTCAACCATTGTATGCTCTCCTATTGTCGTTTCTAATAGCTCACAATACTCCCCAATGTGAGCATTTGCAAAAACAATACTTTTTTGAAGATGAGAGTAACTTGAAACAATACTATTTTTCCCGATAATAGAGTACGGTTCAATTACAGCCCCCGCACCAATCTTTGCTCCTTCTCCAATAAAAGATGGGCCATGAATTTTCGTCCCTTTTCCAATCGTCACACCTTCTCCCATCCATACCATCGGTAACACTTCCGTATAAGGAATAGGTACTTGCAATTTTTTCGTTAACAAATCAAATTGTGCTTGTCGATATTGATCAAATGTACCAATATCTAACCAATAACCTTCTGACAAATATGCAAATAACGCGTTCTTATTTGCTAATAATGGAAACACATCTTGACTGAAATCAAAAAACTCTCGGGGTGGTATGTAAGAAAAGATTTCTGGCTCCATAATATAAATCCCTGTATTCACAATATTGGAGATTACCTCATTCCAGCTCGGTTTTTCTATATATCGTGTAACCTCTTGTTCTTTGTTCATTACAACCAAACCGAATGAGAGTGGGTTTTCTACTTCCTTTACAAACATAGTTACCATTCTTTTCTTTTGTTCATGAAACGCAATTCCTTCTGATAATCGAAAATCAGTTAATGCATCTCCACTTATAACAACAAATGTTTCATCTAAAAAGTTTTCCGCTTGTTTAATACTTCCTGCCGTTCCAAGTGGAGGGGAGTCTTCAAAATAGTACAAGTTAACTCCCCATTTACTACCATCGCCAAAATATTGCTTAATGGCCGCACTCATATATTGAACTGTAATTGCAATTTCACGAATACCATGCTGACGTAACAATTCAATATTGTATTCCAAAACTGGTTTTTCTAATAATGGCAACATCGGCTTTGGAGTATTACATGTTAATGGTCTAAGGCGTCTTCCTTTTCCTCCAGCTAAAATAACCCCCTTCATATACTTCAGCCTCCACTTATATAATGTTCAATAAATCCATACACCATATGTATATTCTCTATCCCACATGAACTAGCAATATAAGCTTGATTGTTTCAACAAATCAATGTGCTATGGAAAATCTCTGCTTATAATCTTCTTCCATATAAAATGAAACTTTAATAAGAAGGGCTATTTTTATCACCCTCAAACAACAAAGAAAGCGCTTACTATTAACTTAGTAAAAAAGCACTGAATAAAAACCAATAATACTAATTTTCCCATTATATTATGATACATCTTATCATCATAAACTAAAGGAAACAACGAGCTTTTTTTGTCATGTTTTGACTAAAAAAAGCAGGTGATTTCTCATCACCTACTTTCCTTCCTATTCATTCAATAAATAATGCTTTCCTTTTACTAAATAAAATACATTCTCAGCAATATTTGTAACATGATCTGCTACACGCTCAATATATCTTGCAACAAAGGATAATTGTGTAATTTGTGTAATAGCCTCTGGTTGTTCAGGGATCGAGGATATAAATTCACGAATTGCCTTCCCATATATTTCATCAACTGAATCATCCATCTCAGCAATTTGTTTAGCAAAAGTTAAATTTTCTTGTTCGTATGCTTCCAATGCTAAATTTAGCATCTTATGAGCAATCGCAAACATTTCATCAAGATTTTGCAAACTAACTGTTACTTCTTTTTCCCCAAGACGAATTGTGGATTTCGCAATATTAACAGCATGGTCTGCAATACGCTCTAAATCTGTCGCTGTTTTAATTGAAATAAAAATTCTTCTTAGATCACTTGCTACAGGCTGTTGCTTCGTAATAAGCATAAGAGCAAGATCGTTTATTTCCTCTTCTAAATTATCCATGCGGTAATCACCATCAATGACCTCTAACGCTTTCTCTACATCTCTTGTATGCAGACCTTCCATAGCAATTAATAAAGCTTCCTTTGCTAATTCACCAAGCTCAATTACCTTTTGCTGTAACGTTTTTAAATCACACTGAAACTGTTCTCTTACCATCGTTTCTTCCCCCTCAATATTATGTGCCATTTTATATAAATCTCCTATCTAACCTCTTATACTTGCCATAAGCAGTAAGATAGGAAAAGTTTTAATTCTCTATTAAAATGAGGTAAAAATAAGAAATGCCCTCTGTTAAGAGGGCATTTTCTCTTAGCCTTGCTAGCGATATCAACCGAATCGTCCTGTGATATAGTCTTCTGTACGCTTATCTGAAGGGGTTGTGAATAATTTATTTGTATCTGTATACTCCACAACTTCCCCACTTAAGAAGAAAGCTGTTTTATCTGAAATACGCGCTGCTTGTTGCATGTTATGCGTTACAATTACAATACTAAAGTCTTTCTTTAACTCTTGAATTAATTCTTCTACTTTTAACGTCGAAATTGGATCTAACGCCGATGTTGGTTCATCCATTAAAATAACGTCTGGTTCAATCGCTAAGCAACGTGCAATACATAAGCGTTGTTGCTGTCCACCAGATAAACCGTATGCGTTATCATGCAAACGATCTTTTAATTCATCCCAAATTGCTGCCCCGCGTAAACTTTTTTCAACAATTTCGTCCAACGTTTTTTTATCACGAACACCGTGGATTTTCGGTCCATATGCTACATTTTCATAAATAGATTTTGGAAATGGATTTGGCTTTTGGAACACCATTCCTACATGTGTGCGTAATTCTTCAACCGGATACGATTTATCAAATATATTACGTTCTCTATATTCAATCACGCCTGTAGTTCGAACGATCGGTACTAACTCTACCATACGATTTAATGTTTTTAAGTACGTTGATTTACCGCAACCACTTGGTCCAATAATTGCTGTAACTTCATTCTCATGAATACTTAAGTTAATATCCTTTAAAGCATGGTCTTCTCCATACCATAAATTTAGGTTTTTCGTATCAAATACTACTTTTTTTGGAGCAGTCTCGATTTTCTCTTCGTTTTTCACCTGTACATTTACTACTGTTGCTACCATTTGAATTCCCCTTTCATCCACTTCCAACTTATTTTCGATTTCGTAACCATAAGACAAATATATTGATAAAGAGTAACAGACCTAGCAAAACAATCATCCCAGCTGCTGCTACATACTGAAATTCTTCTTGTGGTCTACTCATCCAATTAAAAATTTGAATTGGTAAAACTGTAAATCTATCAAACATACTAAATGGAACATAATTTGCAAACGCTAATGCTCCAATTACTAACAACGGTGCCGCTTCTCCAATTGCTCTTGATACCGCTAACGTACAACCCGTTATAATTCCTGGGAAAGCTACCGGCAATACAATTTGATACATCGTTTGCCACTTCGTAGCACCTAATCCGTAAGAAGCCTCTAATAATGAACTTGGTACAGATCGTATCGCTTCTTGACTAGCTACAACAACTGTCGGTAAGACGAGCAAACTCATCGTAAGCGCCGCTGCAACAATACTCTCACCTAAATGAAGAGCATATACAAAAATAGTTAAGCCGAGTAATCCAAATACAACGGAAGGTACTCCTGCTAACGTTTGATTATTAATTTCTATTATCTTTTTAAATATAGATTCCTTCGCATATTGCTCTAAATAAAGTGCAGTCCCGACTCCAAATATAAAAGAGACCGGTATAACAATACTCATAAATAATATTGTCCCTGACAAAGCTGCAGCGATCCCGGCTTCTTTCGGATTACGTGAAGCGAAGTTTGTAAAGAAATCTATTGAAAGATAGCTTAACCCTTTTTCAAAAATTTGAAAAAGCAAAATAAGCAAAATTACTATTGAAAACAAAATTGCTATATAAAATAAAAATTTGTAAATTCGATCTTTAAAAAAACGTGATGCCATATTTTCTTGTATTTTTTTATGATTCAACATTCGCATATTATGTCACCCTCCTAAAACGGCGCACAATATACTGCGAAATGATGTTCATTATAAAAGTAAACAAGAATAACGTTGCGCCTACGGCATACATACTGTAATAAGCAATCGTTCCATGCGGAGCATCGCCTAAACTCACTTGCACAATATAGGCTGTTAACGTTTGAATAGAGTGCGTCGGATCCAGCGATACATTCGGTGTGGATCCCGCTGCAATTACAACTATCATTGTTTCACCGATTGCCCTAGAAGCCGCTAATATAATCGCTGCCATAATTCCTGTAAAAGCTGCGGGAAACACTACTTGTTTTACCATCTCAAACCGAGTCGCACCGAGCGCTAACGAGGCTTCTTTCGTTCCTTTCGCCACAGCTCTCATCGAGTCTTCAGATAAAGATGCAACTGTAGGTATCATCATAAATCCAATCACGATCCCTGGACTAATTGCATTAAAAAACTGTAAATCCGGTATCATTCGTTGTAAAAGTGGCGTGACAACTGTTAATGCAAAAAAACCATATACAATTGTCGGGATACCTGCTAATAGTTCTAACATCGGCTTTAATATTTTTCGCGCACCGTTTGAAGCGTATTCGCTCAAAAATACAGCACACGCTAAACCGATAGGAATTGCTACAAACATGGCGATTGCTGTTACAAGGACTGTTCCACATATAAGTGGTAATATACCGAATTTAGGATCTTCAAAAAACGGTAACCATTCTTTCTCCGTCAAAAAGGAGTATAATGATATTTTTTGAAAAAACATCATTGTTTCATTTGCCAACGTACAAATAATTCCAATTGTCGTCACAATAGACACACTAGCAATTATTTTTAATAATAATGGAACTATTTGATTGATTCGCTGCGTTTTTTTTCTTTGTTTTGTATTTCTTTCAATCAAATGTTGTACAGAAAATGTAATTTGACTTTTGTCATTATGAGCCAAAGATGAAAACCCCTTTCCACCCTGACATTACCTTTTGATTTCTGTTAACATTCGCAGCTGTTCATTATATTTTTCTTTTCGTAATTTTACATATCCAACCTCTTCAGCGAGGTTACCAACATGTTTGATCATAAACTCAACATAATTTGCTACATTTATTTTTTGTCGGATAGATGCATCATTCACATAAGTAAATAACGATCTAGATAACGGCTTATAATCACCTGATTGAATAGTCTCTTTCGTCGGAAATACACCGTTCACTTTTATTGCTTTCACCCTATCGCGATTGGCCATATAATAAGCATATCCTACAAAAGCAATGGCATTTTTATCATGCATTACTCCTTGCATAATAACTTGATCATCTTCAGACAAAGAGACTTTTTTTACAATGCGACGATTTTGTAAGATGACATTTTGAAAATAATCATAAGTACCAGAGTCTACACCTGGTGCATAAAACTTCACTTGTGCACGTGGCCATGTTGAATGAACTTGCGACCATCGCTTCTCTCTTCCATCTTCACTCCATAAGAGACGTAACTCGTCTACTGTCATATTGTCTACCCAAGTATTGTGACGATTTACAACAATCGTAAGACCATCATAAGCAACCTCAAAGGGTGTAAACTGAATGGAGTTATTCTTCATTTCATTTTCTTCCACTTGTTTCATTACTCTCGAAGCATTATTTATATCCACTTCTCCTTTACTGAAACGATTAAATCCTCCTCCAGTTCCAGAAACACTAATAGAAATTTTCACGTTTGGATGCTCCTTTGTATATTCCTCCGCTACTGCTTCTATAATAGGAAAAACCGTTGAGGATCCATCAACTCTCACTTCTCCCATTTCGTTCACAGCAAATGCAGTAGACATGCCAAAACAAAGGAACCATGTCGATAATATAAAAACTTTAATCGATGCACTCATCCATTTCACGTGTTCTTCCTCCTAGAAGTAACCGGAAATAACAGGATTACAGATATAAGAATACTGCTAAACTATTAATTCGGTTTTAATTGTTTGTAAAAGTTTTGTAAAGTTCCACAGGAATCAACATAAGATAAAACTTTAATCAGTAGCCGCTATTCATTTCCACTGATAATTAATTAGTCCATAAAACAGTTATCCCCCTATACACAATATAAAATTATCATTTGTGAGACCGCGTGCTTTTTCCAATATTTTATACTTGTCCACATTTATTACACGATATGCATAAACCATAAAAAAAAGCACACTATCTTTTCAGATAGTGTGCTTTTTTTACAACTTTTTTATTCCTCATCTTGATCTTCTTTTTCATTTTTATTATCTTTTGCATCTTTTGGAGCTTCACCATTTATTTCTTGGTTTTTCAAGTCATAGTAAGCATCCATAATTTCACGACTAATATATCCATTAATACCAGTCTTATCATCATGTACCCACGGAACAACAACAGAGAATGCCACTTCTGGATCTTCAAGTGGCGCATAACCTACTAATGTTAAGTTATAAGTCTCCACACGCTGACCATCTGCTTTTTTACCAATCGCTTTATCCCCACCATACACAGTTTGCGCTGTACCAGTTTTCCCTGCAGCTTTATATTTTGCACCAGTAAAGTATTTTGTAGCTGTACCGCCTGAATCGTTAAATACTTGTCTAAATCCTTCTTGAACACGTTTAATTTGTGATTCAGGCATATCAATACGATTTAGCACTTTCGGCTCCATCGAGTGAATAACTTTTCCAACTTCATCTGGTTTCGCTTCCGGTTGACGAATTTCTTTAACAACTTGCGGTTGCATACGATATCCACCATTGGCAATTGTCGAAATATATTGCGCTAATTGAAGTGGTGTATACGTATCATACTGTCCAATTGATAAATCTAATAAGAAACCTGGGATATTGTCTGTAGTACCTCTTTGTCCAGCAGATTCATTCGGTAAATCAATGCCTGTTTTTACACCAAGTCCAAACTGACCATAATAGTATCGCATCGTATCATATGCTTTTTGCGGTATATTTAACGTACCACCTCTAACATATGGAGCATTAGCGATATTCATCGCTGTTTTAAACATATATACGTTAGAAGACATTTTTAATGCTGTTAAATCATTAATATATCCCATCGTCTTCCAAGAAGATTTGCTCTTCGTCCCTTTTAATACGATTGGTTCATCCAGTTGAACTGAACCCGGTTGAATTGCACCTGTTTGATATCCTGTAAGTACTGTCGCACCTTTTACAGTCGATCCCATCGGATAAGAACTTGTCATCGTTCCTAATGCGAAATCTTGTACTTTCGTTTCGCCATTTTCATCCACTAATTGTTTCCCAGCCATAGATAACACTTCACCATTTTTCGGATTCATCATTACAACAAATGCTCGATCTAAAAGAGGTTCTGACCCTTTAAATTTCGTTAAATTTTTGGTAATAATATCTTCCACACGCTTTTGTAATTCCATATCAATTGTTAAGTTCAGATTATTACCACTTTGTCCTTGTGATACATTAATTGTTTCCAAAATATTACCGTTTTTATCTGTAATATTTTTCACTTCTGCTTTCGTACCGTGCAGGCTATCTTCATATTGCTGTTCAAGATAACTTTTCCCTACTCGGTCATTTCGATTATAATCACGAACAAGATAGTAATCTAGTCTTTCTCTTGGTAAACCTTCATCCGCCGTCGACACCCCACCAAGAACACTTCGGAATAAATCATCATACGTATATTTTCGATCCCAATCAACATTCGTATCTACACCTGGTAATGTTGCTAGGCTCTCACTAATAATCGCATATTCTCTTTCTGTAGCATCTTTTTTAATAACTTGAGGTGTCATTGCATATCCGCCGTCCATCTTACTTTTAATCGCTAGTATTTCTAAATCTTTTGCGGATAATTGATTAATCTCTTCTTCTGTTACACGACTTCGTTGACGCTCGTCTAATTCTTTATCGTCAATTTTGTTATCTTTCAATTCTTGACGATCTTTACTCGTAATTTTTGTTTTCGCTTCCTCTTTATGCATCGCAATCCAATAATCTTTTTTATCTCGATCTGTTAATTTATCTGTCGGTACTTCAATCAACTCTGATAATTTTTTCGCTGTTTCTAAGCGATCTTCTGCAGTTGATCCTTTCATTTTTGTAAATGTAATAGTACGAACAGCTGTATTATCTACTACAGGTCGCCCATAGCGGTCAAAGATTTTCCCGCGCGGTACAGGATTACTTATCGTTGAATTCTCTTTCTTCTCTACTTCATTCTTATATTCCTCACCACGAACAATTTGTACATATCCGAGCCTTACAATAACCGCGGAGAACATTAAAAATACGCAAAAAAACAGCACGTTTAATCGAAAAGGAACGTGAGTTTTTTTCTTTTGTTGTTTCTGCTTCTTGCTCATACAAACCCCCTCTACCAACAGCTATGTAATGTGAAAGGGACACCTTCATACAGGTGTCCTCACTGCTGTCTTACATCTTTTTCTATTTTAGCATAAAACAAACGATAAGTTAACCTTCTGGTTCAGTTTGATTCTGGGTAGTTTCTTGCGCTACAACGCTGGTTTTCCCCACATTTCCCTCATCATATTTGACATTTTTAACTGCAAAATAAATAAGAAAATGTCCAGCACCTAAAATACATAGTAAGAAAGGTAAACTTTTTTCAGGCGGAAAGAATAACACAGCATATAAAAAACTTAAAACCGAACAAATCCTTCCAGCATTTAACCATAATTCCCGGACAACTACATACTCTACACGCCACTCTCTCGCATTTTTCGCTCTACCAATTACGTCATATGTCATTGACCCGTACGGAACGAGTAAAATAGGATATGCGATCGCGATACATGCTGCATAAATAAGTAATTTTGTGTATGTAACATTGAATATAACTAAAAATACGACCGCATATAAAATAATGCCTCCAAGCAAAATCGCTTTTTTTCGCCACTCTTTCTTTAACATACGAGCAACTAAGTAGTAACATACAAATGATACAGCGGAGTTGACTAAGCTATATTTCCCTAATGCGAGCTCACTATCGGTTGCTAAGTACACATATACTGAAATAACAAAAATAAATGTTCCCTCTCTCAACCCTTGGAAAAAATGAGCACGTGTAATTCTCCCCCAATTTTTATCAATCCGTCGCTCCTTCAATACTTTTGTAATTTCATAACGCCCTTCACATTCTCTCTTAGATAAAAAAAAGCTTAAAACGACAGCAATTGCAAATAGCACTAATGAAAGAAAGAATATGACAGTATAACCACTCCATTTTGCCATACGTGAAATTGTGTATCCTGCCGCTATCGGTCCAATCATTCCAGAGAAGGATGTAAGAAGTCCAAGAAACCCATTAAAGAAATCTCTTGTTTCTGGTTCTGTAATCTCAAATGTCAATAAGTTAAACGCGAGCCAATAAAAACCATATCCGACTCCTAAAAGAGCCCCCATTAATAAAATATAGTGAGAAGCGCTTTTTCCCGCTACTAAAACAACGATAAAAAAAATTGCTAACGTGCCTACGCCTATTCGTAACAAGATTGAGCGGTCAATACGTTTCGCTAATTTCCCACCTATAAGAAATGTGAGAGGCTGCAATACAACGCTGACCAAATTATACAAGCCAAGATTCACATAATTTTGTGTTTGTTTCCATAAATAAATATTAACAAACGTATTCGATAAAGAAATTGCGAGCGTGTATAAACCTCCAATAAGGAGCAATAACACTAAATCCCGATTCACTTCAACGTCACCAATTATATGTTTCCACTTCATACACAACTCTCCTTTACTTCATGTTCTAGTCTTCCAAAGACAAGCCCAATTATGTAAAAGGAAAGCATAGAAAAAAGCTAGGAGCATTCTCCTAGCTTTTTTCTATAATTATTATAATTATTTTGCTTCTTGGTAACGTTTTTCAGCAGCGTTCCAATCTACAACGTTCCAGAATGCACCGATGTAGTCTGGACGACGGTTTTGGTAATTTAAGTAGTAAGCATGCTCCCAAACATCTAAACCGATAACTGGAGTTTTACCTTCAGTTAGAGGAGAATCTTGGTTTGGCGTGCTTGTTACTTCTAACTCACCATTGTTTACTACTAACCAAGCCCAACCAGAACCGAAGCGAGTTGCGCCAGCTTTTGCGAATTCTTCTTTGAATGCATCGAAGCTACCGAATTTCGCTTCAATCGCAGTTGCAAGTTCGCCTACTGGTTGTCCCCCGCCGTTTGGAGAAAGAATTGTCCAGAAGAATGTATGGTTAGCATGTCCACCACCATTGTTACGTACTGCTGTACGGATTGCTTCTGGTACTTCGTTTAAGTTTGCAACTAATTCTTCAACGCTTTTGTCAGCTAGTTCTGCATGACCTTCTAAAGCAGCGTTTAAGTTTGTAATGTACGTGTTGTGATGTTTTGTATGATGGATGTTCATTGTTTCTTTGTCAAAGTGAGGCTCTAAAGCATCATACGCATAAGGTAAGTTTGGTAATTCGTGTTTTGCCATTGTTATATTCCTCCCAGTTTATGTATTGCCACCATATGTGTGACATACAACTTCATTCTACCCTAATTGCCATAGGGTGCAAACAAATAAATCACATTGTCTTGCTATCATTAAAGTAGCAAAATTCCCACTTCTTTTCAATTAAAATGCTCATATATTCCGTAAAAAAAGCTTCCTTCTACAAGGAAGCTTCCTGCTGACATAATAAACATGCGAAATGGGTATGGACCCTGTAGGACTCGAACCTACGACCGGACGGTTATGAGCCGTCTGCTCTAACCAGCTGAGCTAAGGGTCCATAATTATGTATGTAATAACATATTAAACAACTGAATTCCTATCGGATATATCCTTTAAGAAATGTAAGATAAATTTACCATATAAAAAAGAAAAGTGTCAATTGTATTTTTCTCATTTAAAAGAAGAAAATTATTAAAAAGAAATTTAGTTATCTCCACTATATGTAAATATAATATATCTTGAGATTCTCTAGATTCCTACGTTACAATGACTTTATACATACATAAAGGAAGTGAATCTATGTCCATTTTTAAACAGCTAGCAAAAAGCGTATATTCGCCTAAAGATATTGCGCTTTTCCGTTTTCAAAAAATCGGTAAAACCATTTTGTATATTATGCTTCTTTGCCTAATCACTACTATTCCAAGAACTTTCTTGTACGGTAGCGTTATTCAAGACGGTGTTAATATGGTAAATAAAGTAATCGAAAAAGATTTACCTGATTTTAAAATTGAAAATGGCGAACTAACAGCAGATATTGATCAACCTATCGAAAAAGAAGATGGAAATGCCCTTTTCGTATTTGATCCAAATTCAACAAACTTAGAAAAATATCAAAATAAAACGGGTTTATTTGTTTTAAAAGATAAAGTAGTCTCCATGGGAAATGGTCAAACACAAACGTATTCCTATAACGACTTATTAGGTGCATCTCTTGAGAAAAAAGATTTACAAGACTTTATTTCTCTATTCGATAGTATCTATCCAATTTTATTATTTGTTATCGGATTTTTAGTGTACCTATTCCAATTATTCATTACTTTTGTAGGCGTGACTTTACTTGCGTTCATCGGTTCTGCTATGAGCGGACAACGTAAATTATCCTACAAACAAGTTTGGACATTAACTGCTTACAGTTACACAATTCCAACAATCTTCTTTATGATTATGGATTTATTTAAAATCGTCGTACCTGGTTCAACATTCATTTATATCGCAGTTGTTTTAATTGTTCTATACTTAACACTTAAAGAAGTTCCACAACCGAAAGAAAAATAAGAACGATAAAAAATGCCTAAATAGGCATTTTTTTTTTGGACAAGCATATATTCCTAGCAAAGGAGTGAAGAATATGAAGAGATTAGGTATATTCTTATTCGTGCTTGTTCTCGGTTATATATTTTATTACGATATAAAAATCGGTACTTTACCGATGTTAAGTTCATACAAAAAAACAACAGCTGCTCAAACTATAAAAAAAGAAGAAACAACTACAAAACAAAGCAAAAAGGAAGAAACAGATGTTACTTATAAAGCAATTGAAGTAAAAACTGGTGAGACCGTTCTTTCGATTACAGAACAAATTAATAAGAAAAAAATCCCTTCTATTGAAAAGGTAATTGATGACTTTAAACAATTAAATAAAAGTACATCTGCTACAAAAATTCAAATTGGAAAGACTTATAAATTCCCGTTATATCAATAAGCGATCACTTAATCCTTGTCAATTACATAAAGGCGCTGATACAATAGTAAAAGTGAAACCGAGCACTTCGGTTTCTATAGCCCTATATCACGTATACTATCATTGATATGAGGGACTAAATAAGAAACTTCTTTTATAAGGAGAGCGATCTATTCGTGAATGAAATGACTCATCGTACAAAAACACGTCCAGTTAAAGTCGGTAATTTAACAATTGGCGGTAATAATGAATTAATTATACAAAGTATGACAACAACAAAAACACATGATGTTGAAGCAACAGTTGCTGAAATTAAACGTTTAGAAGAAGCTGGTTGTCAGGTTGTTCGTGTTGCCGTTCCAGATGAACGCGCAGCAAATGCTATTGCTGATATTAAAAAACAAATCAACATTCCACTTGTTGCTGATATTCATTTTGATTATCGCCTTGCTTTAAAAGCAATTGAAGGTGGCATTGATAAAGTACGTATCAATCCAGGTAACATTGGTCGTCGCCATAAAGTAGAAGCTGTTGTAAATGCAGCAAAAGAGCGCGGCATTCCAATCCGTATCGGTGTAAACGCTGGTTCATTAGAGCGTCACATTTTAGAAAAGTACGGATACCCAACTGCAGATGGCATGGTTGAGAGCGCACTACATCACATTAAAATTTTAGAGGACTTAGATTTCCACGATATTATCGTATCTATGAAAGCCTCTGATGTTAACTTAGCAATTGAAGCATATGAAAAAGCTGCTCGCGCTTTTGATTATCCATTACATTTAGGTATTACAGAATCTGGCACATTGTTTGCTGGAACTGTAAAAAGTGCCGCTGGTCTTGGAGCAATTTTAAGTAAAGGCATCGGAAACACACTTCGTATTTCATTAAGTGCTGATCCAGTTGAAGAAGTAAAAGTTGCACGTGAACTATTAAAGTCATTTGGTCTTGCATCTAATGCAGCAACACTTATCTCTTGTCCAACTTGCGGTCGTATTGAAATTGATTTAATTAGCATCGCTAACGAAGTGGAAGAATATATTTCTACACTGCAAGTACCAATTAAAGTTGCAGTACTTGGTTGCGCTGTAAATGGCCCTGGTGAGGCTCGTGAAGCTGATATCGGTATTGCCGGTGCACGTGGAGAAGGATTATTATTCCGCAAAGGGCAAGTTGTTCGTAAAGTACCAGAAGAAACAATGGTAGAAGAACTGAAAAAAGAAATCGATGTAATCGCTGCTGAAATGGCTGCTGAAAGAGATAAAGAAAAAGAAACACAAGAACAATAAAAAGAAGGTTGCCCACAATATTTGTGAGCAACCTTCTTTTTTATGCAAAAAAGCTCGTCAGTTATATAACCGACGAGTTTTTATTTTGCACATTTTGGACAACGGCCGTATATTTCAAATTTATGCCCTGTTACTTCATAACCGTTAAAATCTTTATTCATAAAATCCATTGGACAGGAAGTAATCTCTTTCGTTCCCCCGCAATCTAAACAAATAAAATGATGATGATGTTCCATAATGGAACATGTAAAACGAAAATGTTTTTCACCATTTAATTCTGTTTGTTCTAAAACGCCGATTTCAGCAAAAACCGTTAAGTTACGATAAATCGTATCAAAACTAAGCCCTGGATAATCATCCTTCATATGCTCTAAAACGTCTTTTGCTGTTAAATAACGATTGTGAGCTGCAAATAATCTGAGCATCTCTTCCCTTTTCCCAGTATGTTTGTATCCTTTTTCTTTCATTAGGCGTAAAGCTTCTGTTAGATTCATACCTATCCCTACTTTATGCAGTTTTTTTCTTCTTCCATAAAATCGCACCGATTAAAATAAGAACTGCTATCATAACAATTGTACCACCTGGTGCTAGATCAAGTTGATACGAAGCAAACATTCCACCAATTACTGCAATTTCACCAAATAAAATGGAAAAGAAAATTGTTTGTTTAAATCCTTTAGCAATACGAATACTTGCTGCAACTGGTAACGTCATTAATGAGGATACGAGAAGAACACCTACTACACGCATTGATACTGCAATGACAAGAGCAACTAGTATAATGAAGATAAAGTGAATCCACTTTGCCCTTAGACCAGTTGATACTGCGTATTCCTCATCAAATGATAATAAAAACAGCTCTTTATATAATAAAATAATTGTCGCAATAACAACAATTGCTACAATCCCAATAATAATTAAATCCGTACTCGTTACAGCACTTACACTACCAAATAAATAACTAAATAAGTCTGTGTTAAATCCATTTGCAAGTGAAATGAAAATAACTCCAATTCCCATTCCTGCTGAAAGAATAATCGGAATTGCTAATTCTTGATAATGCTTATATACAGTTCGTAACTTTTCAATTAGTAACGCTCCCCCAATCGAGAAAATCATCCCCATATATAGGGGATTTAAAAAGCCACCTGTAAAAATTGTTTTTTCAAGTAGTAAACTTGCTGCAATACCTGATAACGTCACGTGACTTAATGCATCTGCAATAAGAGATAAACGACGAATAACAACAAACACACCGATAAGCGGTGCAACAAGTCCAATTAAAATACCTGCATATAAAGAATTACGTAAAAAGTCATATTGTAAAAAATCTTGTATCATTATATCCTCCCGTGATGCTCATGCTCGTGTTTTAAACGATGGACATGATGTCCATATAAGACGGACATTTCTGCATCTTCTAACTCTCGGAACTCCTTTACATTCCCATGGAAATGTAAATGTTGGTTTAGACATGCAACATGTGTTACTTTCTCGGTAACAGCCCCCATATCATGAGTAACAAGAATCAATGTGATCCCGAGCCTTTTGTTTAAATCCTCTAATATCTCATAAAAACTTTCCACATTTTTCACATCAATCCCAACAGTAGGCTCGTCCAAAATAAGTAATTCAGGATCACTAACGAGCGCACGAGCAATAAATACACGTTGTTGTTGTCCACCAGAAAGCTCTCCAATATTGCGACCTTGAAATTCACTCATCCCTACATCAGCAATCGCCTTTTCTACCTTCACCTTGTCGTCTTTCGTGAAAAAGCGAAAAAGACCTTTTTTCGAAACGAGCCCCATTGACACAACTTCAAAAACAGTTGCTGGAAAACCAGAGTTGAAACTATTTGCCTTTTGGGATACATAGCCAAGTTTGTTCCATTCTTTAAACTTCTTGCTATCAACACCAAACAAGCGAATACTCCCTTGTTTAGGCTTTAAAACGCCTAATAAACATTTTAGTAAAGTGGATTTCCCAGAACCATTTGGCCCAACTAAACCTAAAAAAGCTCCCTTCGGAACTTGCAAATTAATATTTTCTAACACATTTCGATCTTCATATCGAAACGTTAATCCTTCTATTTCCAATATATTATTCATAGCATCTCACCTATTTTAATTCAGAATGATTCCGATTTATATCTATTTGAATTATAGTACAGCTTATTATAGTTGTAAACCAATCTGCCTAAATTATATTTATTTTTTCAAGAAACCTTACTATTATAACAAAAAGCAGAGAAAAATTCTCTGCTTTCGAAAAATATTCCAAGTAACTTTTTAGTGGATAGCTGATTTAAACTTACCACCATTTGTTTCTTGTGTACTCATAATCGTAACAAACGCATTTTCATCAATTTCATGCACAATTGATTTTAACTTCGTCACTTCCAAACGCGTTACAACTGCATAAATAACTTCTTTTTCTTTATCCGTGTAACCACCTTTGGCTACAAGCTTTGTAGTTCCACGACCGAGACGATGCAAAATGGCATTTGATACTTCCTCATACTGATCTGATACAATTAAAACTGCTTTCGTTTCATCTAAACCTTGAATTACCGTATCAATTGTTTTGAATGCAATATAGTACGTCATAACAGAATACATAGCTTGTTCGACACCAAATACAAATGCTGCCCATGCAAAAATAAATAAGTTCACAAACATTACGAATTCACCAACAGAAAACGGTAATTTCTTCGTTAATAAAATCCCCATAATTTCTGTTCCGTCCATTGATCCGCCATGACGTATAACAAGTCCTACACCAAGCCCCAAAATAAGGCCACCAAAAACTGTTGCTAAAATGGGCTCAGTTGTAAATGGTGGAACAGCATGTAATGTCGATTCAATAAATGCTAAAGCTACAATCCCAAATGCTGAGGATAACATAAATGTTTTTCCGATTTGCTTATACCCAGAGTACATAAACGGAATGTTGAGGATAACAACTAAAGTAGAAAAACTTAACCACCAAATATTAGGAGTAAGATAATCTAATATAAGAGAAATACCAATAATTCCACCATCAATAATTTTATTTGGCATTAAGAATAATTCAATCGCTACCGCCGCGCACGCTGCCCCAAAAATAATCATTACTAAACGATAAATGAGATGGATAACGCTTTCTTTTCGATGTTGCTTTTGTTCCATAAGTCCTCCTTATATTCTTTTTCTGTAGTTTTGTCCTTACATTATAACATACGCTTCTTTTCCTCATGAAAAAAGAAACTCTATAAGAATATGTACAAGCTACGCACTCATATATTTCGATAGAAGAACGTATGAAGGAGGATAACTCGATGAATCTCATTAAACAAATTGTGAATAAAAAATTAAATCATATTTCTACAAAAGAGTTATTGAAATATAGTAAAGAATATAAAGTTTCAATTACAACTGCACAAGCTGAACAAATTGTTTTACTTATGAAAGGAAAGAATATTAACATTTATGATAATAATGAGCGACTAGAACTCTTAAAACAAATCGCAAAAGTAACTTCCCCTGCTACCGCGCAACAAGTAAACACTTTATTTCAGCAACTACTAAAATAAGGAGGGGATAACCCCCTCCTTATTGCGCTTTAATTTTTTCAAGAATCCCCTCATCAAAAGTACCGTTTTTCAGCATTTCGATTTCTAATTTATATGGTGGCTTCTTATCTTTTTTATCTTCACCTACATATGGTGTTTCAAGAATTTTTGGCACGTTCATTAACTGCGGATGATGTACAATATGATGCAATGCTTTATAACCGATATGACCAAAACCGATATTTTCGTGACGGTCCTTTCCGGCCCCACGCACATTTTTACTATCATTAATATGAAGCACTTGTAATCGATCTACACCAACAATCTTGTCAAATTCGTTCAATACACCGTCAAAATCATTTACAATGTCATAACCCGCATCATGCGTATGACACGTATCAAAACATACAGATAGCTTTTCATTATATTTTACACCATCAATAATCTTTGCAATTTCCTCAAAGCTACGACCGCACTCTGTTCCTTTTCCAGCCATCGTCTCTAGCGCAATGTTAACCGTCTGTTCAGGCGTTATTACTTCATTAAGCCCTTTAATAATTTGTTGAATACCCGCATCTGCTCCAGCACCAACGTGCGCTCCTGGGTGAAGAACAATTTGTTTCGCAACACCTAATGACGCTGTTCTTTCAATTTCCATGCGCAGGAAGTCTACACCTAATTGGAATGTTTCTGGCTTCGTCGTATTACCAACGTTAATAATATATGGTGCATGGACGATAATTTCCTCAATACCATTCAGTTCCATATGTTTACGTCCTGCTTCTATGTTCAATTCTTCAATTGGTTTTCTTCGTGTATTTTGCGGTGCACCTGTATAAATCATAAACGTCGTTGCACCGTATGAAACAGCCTCTTCACTTGCTGCTAATAACATTTTCTTACCACTCATTGAGACATGAGATCCAATCTTTAACATACAATCACCTCTTCAATATACAATAGTTATAATGATAGCATAATTTGTAGAAATATGTAGTGAATTGTTTGTTCACAAAAAACGCACTACACAAATTTATATGACTATTTAAACAGACTATACTCTTCATTTAAATGAACTGGATTAAGTGAAGCTTTAATCCATATTTTTCTACCCATATTGATTACGACTCTCACAAATAGCTGGATAAAAAAAGATAAGGGAAATCCCTTATCTTTTTTTATTGCTATATTTTTTCTTCACTTTGTCACGTTCTGTTGCAAGTTTTCGCTTATAGTTTGGTTTTACTTTTTTCGGCTTTTTAACAACTTTTGTTGCCATAACATCTAGTCCATCATTTGGTTTTTTACGACTCTTACGACGACGACGGTCACCTAAATCCGCCCACTCATCTCCGCGTAAATCTACATGCTTAAATTCGATATGACGTTGTTTTTCCAAACTATCTAACGCTTCTTCATTTGCTGGATCATAAATTGTCACTGCAATCCCTGAATGACCCGCACGTGCAGTTCTTCCAACGCGGTGAACGAAGAAATCTAAATCTGATGGAAGTTCATAGTTAATAACATGGCTAATTCCTTCAATATCAATACCGCGTGCCGCTAAATCTGTTGCGACAATGTATTGGAATTCTAAATCACGAACTTGTTTCATCATTTTTTTACGATCACGTGGTGATAAATCACCGTGTATACGCCCTACTTTTAACCCACGTTCAGCTAATCCATCGGCTACTTCATCAGCCTTCTTCTTCGTGTTTGTAAACACAATTGCTAAGTACGGTTTAAATTGAAGTAGCATATTTTTCACTAATTCAATTTTATTACGGTGTCTTGAAGGCACAAGGTAATGCTCAATATTTCCTGCTGCAACTTGTTTCGGATTAATATGAATATGTTCTGGATTCTCCATATATTTCTTCAAAAATGGTTTTAATTTTTGAGGAATTGTTGCAGAGAAAACTAGCATTTGCAAGTTTTTAGGCATACGTGCTGCAATTTTATCTACATCTTGAATGAATCCCATATCAAGCATTAAATCCGCTTCATCGACGATAATAGTATCCGCTTTATAAACAAATAGCGCCTTTTCTTCTACTAAGTCTTTAATACGTCCTGGTGTTCCAACTACAATATGAGGTTGTTTTTTCAACTTTTCAATCGATCGTTGTTTATCAGTTCCACCAATTAAACAACGTGCTGTAATCATTTGATCTTCTGCACAGAACTTTGTTAATTTCACGATTTCTTCGTAAATTTGTTGTGCTAACTCACGAGTAGGCGCTGTAATAACAAGCTGTACTTCTTCACGACTTGGATTAATTCTGTTTAATGTAGGAAGTAAGTATGCATGTGTTTTCCCAGAACCTGTTTGGGATTGTCCAATTACACTTACACCTTTTTTCACGACCGGGAAAATTTTCTGTTGAATTCCTGTCGGCTCTGTAAAGCGTAGTTCACGAATTGCATCTATTAAAAATGGTTTAAAATCATACTGTGTAAAAGTTTGTTGTGTCATAAGTTACACCTTCTTTCTAAATTTCTACTGCGCGCACAAATCAGTCAAGTCTACATTATATCGAAATCTACAAGTAAAATCCATCTTTAGTTTAGGTTTTCACTTCAAAAACTAACCTTCTTCACTCTTATTGCATATTGTATGTGTATATACCTAACTGAAGAAAGGAGGATTTCTCACATGTTTCCAAAATCTCCCGTAAGGCAAATGTATCCACATCCAGGCCAACAACCTTATACACCATACCCCATTCCACAACTACCACCGATGGCACAAAAAAAGAAAGGGTTCCTTGCTAAACTCTTTAAAAAACACGATCCAACCGAACCTTTCATGCAAATGGTTCCGCCTTATCGACAAATAGAAGGACAGCCGCCAATGATGCACCAACAACAGCAACGGCCACCCCAATATCAACAGCAATATCAACAGCAACAGCAACAGCAATACCAACAACAATACTCACAGCAATATCAACCATACATGCAGCAGTATCCAGAGCAAATGATTCCCCCTCAAATGTATGAATCAAACGAAACGCGCGGCGGTGCAGCCACTACAGCAGCATCCAGCAGCGGCATCGGCAGTTTTTTTTCGAATTTAATTTCGAATCCAACTAATATGATAAACAATATCGAAAAAGTATCACAAGTCGTTCAATCTGTAAGCCCTGTCGTCGAACAGTACGGTCCCATTATGCGTAACCTACCAAGCATTGTTAAAATCCTCACCTCTGGAAAAAGTACGGAAGAAGATCAAACTGAAGATTTAACAGAAAAGGTTGAGGTAGCAACTCCCCCTCCTCCACAAAAAAAAAGAAAAAGAAAAAAAATAGTGATTGAGCCAGCCATAGAAACAGAAGTACGAGAGGAGCCTGTTCAAAAAATAGCAACAAAACCCAAACTATATGTGTAACAATCCTTTGTTTTCTATCCTCTCCTCCTTTATAATGTAAAGGACTATGCACAAAAGTATCCCTTGTTTAGAAGGAGAGGATTACTCATATGAAAATTGTTAAAATTTCCCCTCGTGGTTATTGCTACGGTGTTGTCGATGCAATGGTAATTGCACGTAACGCTGCATTAGATAAATCATTACCGAGACCTATTTATATTTTAGGTATGATTGTTCACAATAAACATGTTACAGACGCTTTTGAAGAAGATGGAATCATTACGTTAGACGGACCAAGTCGCTTAGATATTTTAGATCAAATCGATTCTGGTACTGTTATATTTACTGCTCACGGTGTTTCTCCTGAAGTTAAACAACGTGCAAAAGAAAAAGGTTTAACGACAATCGATGCAACTTGTCCAGATGTTACAAAAACACATGACCTTATTGAAGCAAAAAAAGCTGAAGGATATCATGTCATTTATATCGGCAAAAAAAACCATCCAGAACCAGAAGGCGCGGTTGGTATTGCACCTGATATCGTTCACCTTATCGAAAGAGCGGATGATTTAGAAACATTAGAAATCCCAACGGATAAAATTTTAGTTACGAATCAAACAACGATGAGTCAATGGGATGTTCAACATTTAATGGAGGACATTCAGAAAAAATTTCCAACAGCAGAATTCCATAAGGAAATTTGTTTAGCAACTCAAGTTCGTCAAGAAGCTGTAGCTAAACAAGCGGATGTTGCAGATTTAACAATCGTTGTTGGTGATCCAAAAAGTAACAATTCGAATCGCTTAGCGCAAGTATCACAAGAAATTGCTGGTACGAAAGCTTACCGTGTTGCGGATGTAAGTGAAATTCAATTAGAATGGCTACAAGGTGTAGAAAACGTAGCTGTTACAGCAGGTGCTTCTACTCCAACACCAATTACAAAAGAGGTTATCGCTTTCTTAGATCAATATGACCCAATGAATCCGGCTACGTGGGAAAGAATTCGAAAAGTACCACTTCAAAAGATTTTACCTCGTGTAAAAGTGAAAAAAGAACAATAATAAAAACCGTTGCCTACATGAGCAACGGTTTTTATTTTTCTTATACAAATGTGAATGGATCTGTATGTAACTGCGAAGCATGAATTTGTACATTGAATTTTTTCGCATCTACTTTTTCTTGCAGTTGCTTTTGCACACCTTGCTTCATTACCTTTTCAACGTTATGTCCTGGATCAACTATATTTAAACCGAGCATCATCGCATCATGAGCGACATGATAATACATGTCACCTGTTACATATACATCTGCCCCTTTAAATTTCGCTTGGTTTATATATTTATTACCGTCCCCACCAAGTACAGCAACTTTACGCACTTTATCACCTAACTTGCCGACAACTCTTGCGCCCTTCACGTCTAATGATTGTTTCACATGTTCAGCAAACTGTCCAAGTGTCATTTCTTCTTGTAAATAGCCTATTTTTCCAAGCCCTAACGTTTCACCTTTATTATCAAGAGGATATACATCATATGCCACTTCTTCGTATGGGTGAGCTGCCAACATCTCTTTCATAACTTTTCTTTGTAGTGAAGCTGGAATTATCGTTTCGATACGTACCTCTTCCACACGTTCTAACTGCCCAGTTTCCCCGATATAAGGATTTGTTCCCTCCTGAGGTACAAACGTGCCTGCTCCCTCACTACTGAACGTACAGTGGCTATAATTGCCGATATGACCAGCACCTGCGTCTCCTAATGCTTTCCTTACTTCTTCTGCATGAGTGACTGGCACAAACACAACAACTTTTTTCATTTCTTCTGCATATGTCGGTGCCAAAACTTCTGTATTTTGCAATCCTAACGCCTCAGCAAGTAAATCATTTACCCCGCCCTTAGCAACATCCACATTTGTATGCGCTGCATAGATTGCAATATCATTTTTAATACACTTTTCAATAATTTTCCCATACACCTTATCTGTATGAATCGCTTTTAACGGATTAAAAATTAAAGGGTGATGCGCAATAATGACATTCGCTCCTAATTGAATTGCTTCATCTACAACCTCCTCCGTTACATCTAAAGCAATCAATACGTGCTGCACGGGTTGATTAAGCGCCCCAATCTGCAGGCCAATCTTATCCCCTTCCATCGCTAAATGCTTCGGGTACATACTTTCAAATAAAGAAATAACCTCATGGCCATTTGGAATTTTACTCATGATAAAATCTCCCCTATCATTTTCATTTTCGCTTCTACTTCTACACGTTTCGCTTTTGTCTCTTCAGAATCTGCTGCACGTTCTAATTGTTTTAAGATATTTTGGAAGTTTTTCAATTCTCCTTCCCACTTTTCAACAAAAGCCTCACCTTTTTCTTTTATTAAAAATGGACCCATAAATAATTCAGCTTGTTTATTATCCGAGTAAGGTGCTGCAATATTTCCTCGTTCCCCAACTAAAATTTCGTAAATTTTCCCGTCTTCTTTTACGATTTTCTCACGGATAAGCTCCCAGCCATTTTCAATAAACCATTCACGAATGTGATGTGCTGCAATGTTCGGCTGTAAAATTAAACGTGTTACACCTTCTAACTTTTCTTTACCACTTTCTAAAATGTCACGAATTAGTGCTCCACCCATACCAGCTACTGTAATTACATCTACTTCCCCTGGTGTAATTACTTCTAATCCATTCCCTTTACGAACATCTACTTTATCTTGTAAGCCACTTTCAGCTACAGTTGCTTGCGCAGAACGAAACGGCCCATCTACAACTTCTCCTGCAACTGCTTTTGTAGCAATATTATTTATAATTGTATAACACGGTAAATACGCATGATCCGATCCAATATCAGCTACTGTAGATCCTACTGGAATCTCGCGCACAACTTCTTCTAATCGTTTTGAAAGTTTTACTTCATTCATGTATTTCCATTACTCCTTCTCTTGTCAGTCTGTCTCCATGATAATGAATTTATAGTAGTTGTTGCAAGCCCATAACAACAATTCCATTCTCTATTACTCATCGTATTTTAGAAAGTATAGAAAAACAAGCCTTTTGCAAAAGCAAAAGGCTTGTTTTATGGAACCTTATTTTTTCTTAGATAGCCAATCAGCTACTTTAGCCGCTTGATCAGCTGGTACTAAATTGGCAGGCATGTTACCTTTTCCTTTCGAAAGAATTTCTTTAATTTCATCCTTTGAAAGTTTTCCACCAATTTTTTGTAAATTAGGTCCTACTGCCCCTTGTAACTGATCGCCATGGCAGCTCGTACAGCTTTGCTTCACAATATCCTCTGGCTTTGATGCTGTTTGCGCTGGCTTCCCGCCATTTTTTGTATCAGCTAACTCTTTAGATTTATTTAGCCCCTGAAATGAAAATACAAACATAACGATAATACCTAATGCTGCAATAAGAGCGAACGGAATCAGCGGATTACGTTTCATATCTCTTCTCCCCCCTCTATACCCCTAAATAGTTAGATGATTCAGTCATTTCCATTGTACTTGAAAACGCTCTATCCGAAAAGAGTAAACTATCACTCGTTGAAAATATTCCATAAATTCAGTTTATTGTTTTTTATTGTTATATCGCTTATTATTTCGATAATTATTAACGTTTCTCATCATATTTTTCGCTTTTCTACATATTTTTTTGTATAGAATAAACAAAATTAATCGAAAAATCGAAAAATGAGCATTTGCAAATCAAAAGACAATTCTGTAAAATAAATTACAAGAAATTGTAATCGTTGCCGATAGCTAAATTTTAACAAAAATTAACAAAATAAAAAAGTTTACTTCACAAAAGTGAAGTAAACTTAAAGTTAGCCTATTCTAAGAAATCCTTAAGACGCTTACTACGACTTGGATGTCTTAATTTGCGAAGTGCTTTCGCTTCAATTTGACGGATACGTTCTCTCGTTACGCCGAATACTTTCCCAACTTCTTCAAGCGTACGAGTTCGTCCATCATCTAAACCGAAACGAAGACGTAGAACATTTTCTTCACGATCTGTTAGTGTATCTAACACATCTTCTAATTGTTCTTTTAGCAATTCATACGCTGCATGGTCCGCAGGCGATGTTGCTTCTTGGTCTTCAATAAAGTCACCTAAATGGGAGTCGTCTTCTTCACCAATTGGTGTTTCAAGAGAAACTGGCTCCTGTGCAATTTTTAAGATTTCACGTACTTTTTCTGGCGCAAGATCCATTTCTTCACCAATCTCTTCAGGAGATGGTTCACGTCCTAAATCTTGTAACAATTGACGTTGTACACGAATTAACTTATTAATCGTTTCAACCATATGAACTGGAATACGAATTGTTCGCGCTTGGTCTGCAATCGCACGTGTAATTGCTTGGCGAATCCACCAAGTTGCATACGTACTAAATTTGAAACCTTTACGATAATCGAACTTTTCAACCGCTTTAATTAGACCCATATTTCCTTCTTGGATTAAGTCTAAGAAAAGCATACCACGGCCCACGTAACGCTTTGCAATACTTACTACAAGACGTAAGTTCGCTTCCGCAAGACGGCGTTTTGCTTCTTCATCGCCTTCTTCAATACGCGTCGCAAGTCGAATTTCTTCTTCAGCGGATAGTAAGTCAACGCGACCAATTTCTTTTAAGTACATACGAACAGGATCATTGATTTTCACACCTGGTGGCACACTTAAATCATTAAGGTCGAATTCTTCTTCCGTTTTTGTAATTTGGCGATTATTAGGACCTTCTTCGTTGTCGTTATCGCCAACTAAGTCAATCCCTTGTTCACCTAAATATTCATAGTATTCATCCATTTGATCGGATTCAATTTCAAATCCATTCATGCGTTCTGCGATCTCTTCATATGTAAGAACGCCACGTTTTTTTCCGACCTCAGTGAGTTGTTCTTTCACTTGCTCAAGGGTCATTTCAGTTTCAATTTGTTTAGAACGAGCTGGTTTGTCAGCCATCTGTTCCCCTCCTTACGCGAGATACAAACATTCATTATACTAAATCTTTACCAAAAAAGCTATTTTCTCGCTTTTTGATTTTGTAAATATGCTACATAATATTTAGCAGCCTCTACAGGATCTGTTTTTTCCATCTGTTTTACTTTAAAGATGATTTCCATCTTTACAAGTTTTTCCTTATGACGTCTAAGCGTCTCTAAATGGCCTTGTAACACTTCTTCTGTGTATTCTGGATTAATAAATTCATCCGTCGAAATATCAGTGATAATGTTTTTCAACTTTTCATCAGAGAGCCAACTTAAAAATGTTCCGACTGAAGGTTCATTTCCCTTTTCATAATATGCGTATAGTTCATATAAAATCCCTTTATGTTCTTCTGTATGAAAATCTTCTATATGGGATTCCATGCGAACGGCTACTTCTGCACTTTGCAACATATGATAAATAATTTCTCTTTCTGCCCTTTCAAAACCTGTTAACTTCGGTTTTGTTTGAACAACTTGAGACGGCTTAGAAACCTGCTTTATTTGTTTTTGCTGTACCTTTTGTTCTTTGCGATATTGGTGCAATTGATTCAAAAGTGTTTCCATTGAATAAGAAAACTCTTGCGATAACGACTTCAAATATGATTCTGCCTGCATCGCGTCTTGTAACAACGACAACTCTTTTAAAACACTTTTCACATATTCTTCTTTGCCAGACTCATCTTGCAAATTTTTCCCTAAACGCAAATAATTTATTTTAAAACCAACAAAACTTATACTTGATTTCACAAGATTTTCAAAAGCGGTTGTCCCATATTGTTGCACATATTCATCAGGATCAAGCTTATCTGGCAAGGATGTGACTTTCACTTGGCAACCAACTTTTAACAGTAATTGCCCTGCTTTCATCGTCGCTTCTCGTCCTGCTTTATCACCATCATAGCAAAGAACAACAGTTTCAACGTTACGTCGCAGAAGTTTTGCTTGTTCTTCAGTTAAAGCTGTTCCCATTGTCGCAACAGCTTCTTCCACACCACTCTTTACCGCAGCTAGTACATCGGCATACCCTTCAAAAAGGACTACTTGCCCACGCTTTCTAATAAACGGCCTTGCTTGGTGGAAGTTATACAACAATTTACTTTTGTGAAAAATCGGTGTTTCAGGGCTATTTAAATATTTCGGAGTGTCATCTCCTAAAGCCCTTCCACTAAACGCTATCACCTTACCTTGTAACGTATGGATTGGAAACATAACTCTTCCACGGAAGCGATCATAATGACTACCATCCTTCTCACTTCTTATTAGAAGACCGGCTTGTTCCATACTAGACAGCGATAAACCTCTTTTTTGTAAAATTTTCGTTGCAGCATCCCAAGCAAGCGATGCATAACCAATTTCAAACTTCTCAATCATCTCTTTCGTAATACCACGGTTTAATAAATATGAAAGTGCTTCATTTCCCTCTTCCGTATTTACTAATAAATGATGATAATACTTTTTCAAAAGTTCGTGAGCCTGTTGCATGATGACAGTGTCATCAGATATGTCTTCTTGTTGTACTTGCCCTGATGTATACTCTGCAACCGCAATTCCATTTCTTTCACCTAACTTTTGAACAGCCTCGGTAAAAGCAAGTCCTTCCATTTTCATTAGAAAGGAAAATACATTTCCACCTTCTCCACATCCGAAGCAATGAAAAATTTGCTTATCAGATGAAACAGAGAATGAAGGAGAATTCTCACCATGAAATGGACAAAGGCCGAAATAGTTACGTCCCTGCTTTCTAAGTTGAACGTATTCACCAATCACTTCTACAATATCGGATGACGTCCGAATCTGTTCAACAACTTCTTCGGGAATTCTGTTGCCCATAACTCCATCTCCGTGTCGTATTTTGTATTCGATATAAATTAAAAAATTCCTTTATAATTCGACAATATTTTTTCTAAACTTGTTAGAAAGTATTGTCGATCACATTGTGTAAACGACTTCGGACCTCTTATATAGGCCCTTTTTCTGCGTAACTTCGCAGATACATACTACTATATAAAATTGTATTCATATGCTCATCTATTACAAATGCACCTCTTGAAGACAATACATATACACCTTTTTTACAAGAAGACTAGCAAGCCTCATATACTGTATGATCATGAGATCTGTTACCTTTGCAAGTTGATATATATAAATCAACTTCATCTTGTCCAGAATCTACATAAATCCAATTGCCTTGCTGTTTTCTTGAACGATGAGTATACGATGCGACAAACACAATTTCGACATGAAATTCAGTTCCAACTTGCACAATCTCATCCTTCACGGGATATGCATCTGCATCAACTAATACGTTATTGATGTTTTGCATATTTCTGTATTCTACATCCCTTCTGTGAATCCTTCCATAATGTGCGTTTTCTTGTATAGATTTTGTCGATTTAATGTAATTACATGTCTTTTTTGTAAATCCTATCCCTAGTTTATTCTGAAAAATTAAAGTCTAAACGTAAAATATAGGTTTTTATCACAATTTTTTATTATAATATATTTTCTTCAACTACGCTACATATCCCTTTATTTTTTCATCTTCTACTTTAGGATAACTAAACCATGCTTTTCACATAATAAAAAAACAGAAGAATATAAGTATAACCACTCCGCTATAATCTATTACTAATCCAACAAGTATCGTATTTCATATGAGCGAAAAAAGCACATTCACCTTCGGTAAATGTGCTAAAACATTTTTTGGTTTTGCACTGCATTCACAATAATATTTGCTGTTTCTTCAATCGCTTTATTCGATACATCAATTACTTGACAATTTATTTTACTAATTACTGCTTCAAAGTGATCAATCTCTTCTTGAATACGATTAATATTGGCATATGTTGCGCCGTCACTTAATCCAAGTGATTTTAATCGTTCTTTTCGAATATGATTTAACTTATCCGGTGTAATTTTCAAACCGAAACATTTCTCTTTTGCCACTTGATATAATTCCTCAGGTGGATCCACTTCTGGTACAAGCGGCACATTGGCAACTTTCAACCGTTTGTTATGAGCTAAGTATTGAGAAAGTGGTGTTTTTGATGTACGTGAAATTCCAATTAACACGATATCCGCTTTTAAAATACCTCGTGCATCTCTACCATCATCGTACTTTACAGCAAACTCAATTGCTTCAATCTTTTTAAAGTACTCTTCATCTAATCTACGAACAACACCCGGCTCATATCTCGGCACTTGCCCTGTAATTTCTTCAATTTGATCGATAAGAGGTCCGATAATATCGTATGCCTCTACCCCTTCTTTTGCAGCCTCTTTCACTAAATACTGGCGCATTTCCGGCTTTACTAACGTAAAACAAATAAGCGCTTGATTACTCTTAGCAATCGAAATCACTTCTTTTAATGTCCCTGTATCTTCTACATACGGTACACGTCTAATATCAGGAGCAAATGGGAATTGCCCCATTGCTGCTCGAACAACTAAATCAGCCGTTTCTCCTACAGAGTCAGATACGACATATACGATTTTATTATCCATTACATTACCTCACTTTAAACAAATTACACTTATTCGTTATTTACTAGGTTTACAAACGCACGTGTAATATTTGTTTTTGTAATTCGTCCAATTACTTCTAAACCTTGCTTCGTATCTTTCACAACCGGCATCGCATCAATCTGTCTTTCTATTAATTCCATCGCAATATCATATAAAGAATCTTCTCTACGACACATGGCAATGTTTGGCATCCTTGTCATGATAATATTAACCGGAAGAGAGGTTAAATCCTGCTTCCCTAAGCTAGCTCTTAATAGATCTTTTCGAGACACAACACCAACTAATAGTGTAGATTGATCTACAACAAACAATGTACCAACATCCTCTAAAAACATCGTACAAATTGCATCGTATACTGATACATTTTTATCAATTACAGCCGGTCTAGATTGATAATCTTGCACTTTAATTTTCTTAACAGCTTCAGATAATAGCTGCCCCCCAGTTTTCCCCGTATAAAAATAACCTACGCGTGGACGCGCTTCTAAATAACCAGCCATCGTTAAAATTGCTAAGTCTGGTCTTAGCGTTGCACGTGTTAAACCCAATTGCGCAGCAATTGACTCCCCTGTAATAGGACCGTGATCTTTTACAATCTGAATGATATGTTCTTGCCGTTTATTCAGCTCTATGATAATCACCACCTTTAATGCACAACGAAAAAAGTTATACTATCTCTTAAATATTATATACTAAATATGCTATTCGAAAAAGAAAGTATGTAAAAAGGACCGTATACGGCCCCAAATTATATTTGAAACTTATCAAGTTGCTCTAGGAAACGTCTTGATTTCAAATAAATTCCGCAATATTCATCATAATATGTATTCAATACTAAGCGCATTTGTTTTTTTGTGCTATCCTTCACTGATACATTGCCGAGCCTATGTAAATCGAAATGGAAGAAAAGACGTAACAATTTATGTACAGCTTCTCCCACCGGTATACGATACGGATCTTGCTCCGCATGACGTGAGCACAGAAAACCGCCTTCCCTGACAGAGAAGGCGACAAAATCTGTTTCTTGATGACAAATCGCACATGTATCAAAATACGGGCGCAT
This sequence comes from Bacillus cereus group sp. N24, assembly GCF_016483345.1. Classification (NCBI taxonomy): domain Bacteria; kingdom Bacillati; phylum Bacillota; class Bacilli; order Caryophanales; family Bacillaceae; genus Bacillus; species Bacillus cereus group sp. N24. The sequence goes on along the minus strand of NZ_JAEHCA010000017.1, from coordinate 93,164 downwards.
CCCTAATACAGGAAGCATTTTCGTTTGATAAATTAATGATAATACTTCTGGATCAACACCCTCACACATATAATGCAACGTTTGATATAACATTTCAAATAAGTACGGATTATGTTTTTTATCTTCTGTTGCTTTATCAGTTAACTCAACAACAAATGATGCATAAGCAGTTAAAAATATATCCTCGCGAATTTCTTTCATAGTTGAAATAATCTCGCCTTGTTGCAAAGTTCCAAGCCCAGATCCCACTTGAATAAGAAAATGCCCATGTGTCATAAGTTGCGAAACAGATGCTAACCGACTTTTCGGTTTTTTCGCTCCTCTTGCCATTACACTTATCTTACCGAATTCTCTTGAGAATATTGTAACAATCTTATTCGTTTCTCCGTAATCTGTCGTACGGATAACGATGCCCTCAACTTTTTGAAACATGTTCGTCACCATCCAAGGTTTGAACAAAACGGGTCAAGAAATTGGAGAGTCTAGATGCGCTAGCTCCTCATCATGTTGATCCATCTCATCGTTTACGTCTTTTTCCATCTCTTTTAAAAGCAAATACGTTTCAATGCTTCCTGTTTTGGAGAAAAACTTCCAGGTAAAATCTAGCATAAGAATCCACCTTTCTCAATAAGCGTAGCCTATAAACCAATTTCCTTTGTTATTAAATTGACCCATTTTGTCCATTTTCATGTGAGAAAAATTTTTCCTAATTTATTAAAGTTTACAAAAACCAATAATCAGCGGATGAGCAAACATCCACTGATTACAGCCTTACTTTATTTTAGTACTCGTCTTCGCGGAAACCAAGATCACGAAGCTGAGACATCTTATTGCGCCAATCTTTTTGTACTTTTACCCATACCTCTAAAAATACTTTAGAACCAAGAAGTGCTTCAATATCAAAACGAGCTCGTTTCCCGACTTCTTTTAACATCTTCCCTTGTTTCCCAATAATAATTCCTTTTTGTGATGCACGTTCAACAACAATCGTTGCATTTATATAAACCGCACCGCCCTCACGCTTCTGAATTGCATCAATAACAACCGCTACAGAATGTGGCACTTCTTCACGTGTTAAATGTAGTACTTTTTCACGAATAAGCTCTGCAATAATAAATCGCTCCGGATGATCCGTTACTTGATTATCTGGGTAGTATTGCGGTCCTTCTGGTAAATATTTTTTAATTGCTCCAATTAACGCTTCTACATTATTACCGTCTAATGCAGAAATTGGTACAATCTCTGCAAACTCATGTAGTTTACGATATTGATCAATTAACTCTAATAATTGCTCTGGATGAACTTGGTCAATTTTATTAATTACCAAAAATACCGGTTGTTTCGTTTCTTGTAATTTCTCAATAATGAATTCCTCACCACGACCAAATCCTTCAGTTGCATTGACCATAAACAGAACAATATCAACTTCTTTCAATGTCGTTTGAGCCATCTTCACCATGAAGTCACCTAGTTTATGTTTCGGTTTATGTATTCCTGGTGTATCAATGAAAATTACTTGTGAATCATTTTCTGTATATACGCCTTGAATTTTATTACGAGTCGTTTGTGGCTTGTCACTCATAATGGCAATTTTTTGGCCGATAATACGATTTAAAAATGTAGATTTCCCAACATTCGGTCTGCCAATAATAGAGACAAAACCTGATTTATAACCTTTTCTATTCATGTAAATCCTCCGCTAAAAATGCTCCTGGTAACAATTCTCCGACTGTCGTCTCTTGAACGTCACCATGTAAATTTGATAGGTATACTTTCGTATCCTGTTTACATAATTCTACCATAACTTGTCGACATGCTCCACAAGGAGGTACTGGGCGTTTTGTATCTGCTACAACCGCAATAGCTACAAACTCTTTATCCCCTTCAGAAACTGCCTTAAATAAAGCAGTTCTTTCTGCACAGTTGCATAAGCCATAGGATGCATTCTCAACATTACAGCCACGATATACTTTTCCATCGTGCGTTAATAATGCTGCACCTACTTGAAATTTTGAATATGGTACGTACGCTTGTTTACGCGCTTCGATTGCTTCTTGAATTAATTGTTTACTATTCATATCCCGCATCCTTCCTGTTCACAGCTGTGAATAGATACACTCTCTCACTAAAGGCCTTTATAGCACTTCCAAGGCTTAATAAAAGCTTCGGAATGCAACTATACCACATACGGTACAAAGATAATAGCACCAATTATAACGGCTATAACTGCAAAGAGTAAAACCGCTCCTGCTGCGACATCCTTTGCAATTTTCGCAAATGGATGTATATCAGCAGTCACTAAGTCTACTGTTTTTTCCACAGCCGTATTTACCATCTCTAAACCCATTACAATCCCTATCACAATAAGTAATACCACCCACTCTATTTTCGTAATATGGAAATGAAAGCCGCAGCATATAACAATGACTGCGGCTAAATAATGAATTCTCATATTTCTTTCATGACGAAGACAAAAGAATATACCAGCTATAGCATATCCAAAACTATCTAAAAGTTTTCCTTTTTTCATCGTCCTAATCCAAATGCTTCTAAAATTTCTTTTTGTCTTCCAAACATTTCTTTTTCATCTTCTTCTGTCATGTGATCATAACCAAGCAAATGTAAAAATCCATGTAACGCTAAAAACCCAAGTTCCCTATCAAAAGAGTGTCCATATTCTTCAGCTTGCTCTTTCGCTCTTGGAATAGAAATAATAAGATCTCCTAACATACGCGGCATCTCCGCACCGACAATTTCCATTTCACCTTCTCCCATTTCTTCCATAGCGAAAGAAATAACATCCGTAGGCTGATCCTTATCTCGGTAATCACGGTTTATTTCACGAATACGTTCATTATCTACAAACGTAACCGATAATTCTGCCCCTTCTTCTATGTTTTCCATTTGAGCTGCTTTCTCTACCAGCTCTCGAATCAAACTTATATAATCGTCTTTCACTTCTTCTGTTTCATCAATAAAATCAATTAATAAACTCATTCTTTCTCCTTCTCTTCCGGTAGTTCCGGATATGTAATACGCGAATGGAAAATACCATTTAACGTCTCGCATAACGTTTTTCCAACGATTTGTAGCTCTTTAAATGTCAAATCACATTCACTAAATTGTCCATCTTGCAAACGATCTTTAATAATACTTTGCACTAAATTATTAATTTGATCTGGCGTTGGATGATTCATAGAACGCACCGCGGCCTCTACACTATCAGCAATCCCAACAATCGCCGACTCTTTAGAAGTTGCTTTGGATCCTGGATAACGGAACATCTCTTCTGTATATTTTTCTTTATCTTCTTTAATCGCCTTATAGTAAAAATATTTAAGTAACGTTGTACCATGATGTTGTCCAGCAATATCAATAATTTCTTGCGGAATATGGTACTCTTCTAGCATCCTCACCCCGTCCGTTACATGAGCGATAATAATATCTTTACTCGTTACAGGGGCGAGTTTATCATGTGGGTTTTCAATCCCCATCTGATTTTCAATAAAGAACTGTGGTTGTACCGTTTTTCCTACATCATGATAATACGCCCCTACACGGGCTAATACACCATTTGCCCCGACTGCTTCACAAGCAGCTTCAGAAAGATTCGCTACCATTACACTATGGTGATATGTCCCTGGCGCTTCTAGCAAAATCTTACGCAAAAGCGGATGATTTGGACTTGATAGTTCCATAAGCTTCATACTTGATACAATGCCAAGTCCACTCTCTAAATATGGTAAAATCCCCATAGCTAACACCGAAGAGATAATCCCTGAAACAGAAGCCATCAATAATTGTGTACCAATTTCAAGAGGCGAAAAATTCCCATTACGCAACAATAATAACGCTGCCAATACGACCACATTTAACACAGAAACGAGTATACCCGCTTGTAAAATCATCGTACGACGATTTTTTTCTCTCAAGAAAATACTAACTGATAGTGAACTTAGTAACACATAGATCCCCACACTATAATTCAGGGTGCTCGTTACTCCTTCATTAAACATAATGCTTCCGCATACAGAAAAAATCATGCTTGTTAAAAAAACAAATCGATCACCAATCATTAGTTTTACAAGTATTGTTCCCATTGCAACTGGAACGACATACGCGATCCCTGCATATTCAAGCTTTTGGAACAAGCTAATGATTTTCATTAAAACGATCGTGATCGACAAAATGGTAATGTACGCTAAAATATACGGTCTATCTTCCCTTTTCCGTTGTAAAAATACTTCAAATTGCTTATGCATAAAGTACAATAGCACACCAATGAGTACCGCTAATCCAACATAGGGTTGAAAACTGTTCCCTTTTTCTAACAGACCAACTAATTTCAACTGATTGTACATATCACTTGAAATCGTTTCACCTTCTCTAACAAGGACTTGCCCTTGAAGAATATAAACAGGTGGAACTAAATCTTCTTCCGCTTTTCTCTTCTCTTTTGTTAAGGTCGGATCATAAAAATAGTTTGCAGAAATCGCATATTTCCCTAACGCCTTAATAGATTCCTTTAAACCATTATCAACATTAACACTATTCATCTCACTTACATATCGTTCCTTCGCATCCTTCAATTCGTCCATTTTAATATGCTCAGTCATGATACTATTAATAGCTGTAACTGCTGCATCTTTTGCTAATACTAATTGGTTCGAATCTGCATTAATTAAGTTTAGTAAGTTTGAATCAGATAATTCTTTCGTTAAATCAGTAGGCAATTTTTTTTTCAACTTGTCCACTTTTTCAGCATCAGTAATCTTTTTTTGCTCATCCGGTCCAACCGCTTTGATCTCTTGTATCACTTCATCTACTTTAGCAAAGACGTCATTCACAATATCCACTTTATTTTGTTTATACTCACTTTTATATGTATATTGATCTTCAACTTTTGTAGCGGCTTCTTTTTTCTTTTTGTCCGTTGTAACTTTATCTTCAATTTTAATAGGAGAATGGATTGTTTTTTTCGCAATAGAATATGTTGTAACATCTAATTGCTCTGGTTTTACATTATTCATAAGTGCAAAAAATAGCACTGCTCCTAATAAAACGTAAGAAATCCAACTTAGTTTTTTCGAATGTTGTAAATTACGAAACCACTTAGAAATTTCTTGAGATCTTGACATGATTTCAATACCTTCTCCTCTCCAGAAATAAAGTGAAACTATTTATAGCTTTCGTTTCTTCTAACTAGCGACACTTTTAGAATCATACGTCATTTATCGCTTATACTCTTCTTCTTTCATGATAGTAAAAAAATTGCTATTCGCCAACCTTATCATACAAAAAGAAATGATCCTGACAAATAGGATCATTCCATTTTATCATACGCCTCAATAATACGTTGCACTAACGGATGTCGCACAACGTCGCTTTGCTCTAATGTAATGAACGAAAGTCCCGATACACCAGATAAAACATTTGTAGCAATAGAAAGACCTGATTTTGCCCCTTTTGGCAAATCTACCTGCGAAGGATCCCCTGTTATAACCATTTTAGAACTAAAACCTAATCTTGTTAAAAACATTTTTATTTGGACACCAGTTGTATTTTGCGCTTCATCTAAAATAACAAATGAATCATCAAGCGTACGCCCTCTCATATAAGCAAGAGGCGCGATTTCAATTACACCTCGCTCCATCATACGCTGCGTATATTCTTGTCCAAGAATATCGTGCAGTGCATCATACAATGGACGTAAATATGGATCTACCTTCTCTTTTAAATCCCCTGGTAAAAAACCTAAACTCTCTCCAGCTTCTACAGCAGGCCTTGTTAGAATAATTTTCTTTACATACCCTTGTTTTAACGCTCTTACAGCCATTACTACAGCTAAGTACGTTTTTCCAGTTCCAGCAGGTCCTATCCCAAATACAATATCATTCTTCTTCATCGCATGAATATATCGTCTTTGTCCCATTGTTTTTACACGAATAGATTTACCTTTTGCCGTTTTAAAAATTTCTTCTTCATATAACTCTTCAAATTGAGCAATTTTCCCTTGTTGTGCGAGCTGAATTGCATACGCAACATCTCTTTCTGTAATGGATACACTTTTACGAATAACAACAAGTAATTGCTGTAAGATTTTTTCTACGAGTGTCACGTTTTCATCTGCCCCAGACACATGAACTGTTTCACCTCTAGTTACGATAGATACATTAAGTTCTCGTTCCATTACTTTTAAATGAGCATCATTGACTCCAAAAAGAGCGATTGCTTCGTTAGTATTTTCCAATTGTTGGTTCATTTCTACTAATTGTTCTGCCATTACTCAGTCTCCTTGAATATCGGATTCGGATATCGGTTGTGACTCTGCAATATTTTCAATTACAGTATAATGCAATGTAACTTTTAGTTGATCCGCCTCAACCTCTTTACTCAAAATCTTATCACTTACAATCATAGCATGTTCATCCAATTTTTTCTTTAGTTCTTTTTCGGCCATCTCTTTCGCTACTTTCAATGCCTGTTTTTCTGTGTATTCTCGATTCGCTTCTTCCTCTTCTCGTACAATATCTTTTTCATATGCAATCGGTAATGTAAAACCAAATAATTTCACATCATGTTTTACATGTTCAGTACGAGAGCGTTTATACTTATCATGTTGAAATCCCCATATTTTTATTTTTGCACTCCCAAACTTAAGAAAGTATTCATTATACGCATTACCAGTATACACTTGAAATTGTGTTTTCAGCGGCACACTCACCTCGGATGTATACCAAGTTTCTCCATATACAATGCCTTTCGCTGAAACAACTGACGGGTTTTCCTCGTTACCATATACACCTGATACAAGAAGTTGTCCTTTTTCAACATGGTCATTTTTCATAACGACTGGTTTCCCAACCTCTACAAACGTTTTTGTAATAATTGCTTCTTTTTTTGCCACTAAATTTTGTGGATGCTGTTCCTTTTCTTTTTTCGGCTCGTTTTTTTCCACAATTTTAAAATGATAGGTGGTCCCTCTTACTTCCAGCCCCGCCCAAGTAATCACATTAATATTGTCCGTCAAATGGCGTTGCACATCTTCTACACTAGGCATTTGAAACTGTAGTTTTCCTTTCTTAATACCCATTTTATCCAATTCTTTCATCAATATATATTCTGTTTCAGGTTTCGCTCCTGTAATCTCAATTTTCCAAACCATATTTGACATTGCAATCATACCAAAAAAGAAAATTAAAAAACCGATTAAAAATCCACTATTTTTAATTAAACGCTTATTCCAAAAAGGAAAACCGTAGCGTCCAATGAAATATAATTTACATTCATTTTTTCTATAAATTGGTTTTAATTTTTTCACATCGCGTAACAACATACAAAAAACTAACGTTTCATCAGCAATCTTCTTAACATCCCAAACTAATAATTTTCTACGTACGCATTCATTAACGAACCGTTCCGCTCCTCTACCTTCAATTCGTACTTTTACATATCCAAGCCACTTTATAAACCATTTATTTTTCATCTACTACCTCCACTACCTTTCCAAAAAGTAGACATACTACTTTTCACTTTAATTAGCAAAATAACTCGTACGAAAATGAAATAAAGAGTTTTACTGCCCATAAATAGCGAGATAACTGAATAGTAAGGTCGAATCACGAGAATAAAGAAGAAAAACTTCACATACGGAAGTTTCCCTCACTCCTTTTGCTTTTCACTTTCTAAAAACATCACTTGCTCAATGATCCCTTCAAGCAAAAGCTCCTCTGGAAGGATTGTTTTAATAACGAAGGATTGCCCCTTAATTAATAATTGACCATGTTTTAGCAACAATCTTACTTCTTTATCTGAAAACACTAATAAACCTTGATGATTTTCTATATAGATATGCACTTGCCCAACAAGCGTGATCCGAGGTAGATCCATTAGCACATCCACTGGCAGGTCTATTTGCTTCGTTAACCAATTCTTCATTTGTTCTAATTTTTTCATCTTAAAAGACCTCCTCTCATCCCATATGTATGAAAAAAGAGCTTGTAATATCACGTCCAAACTGAAAAAAAGCATAAAAAAACGTCTCATACGAAATGAGACGTTTTTTTATGCTAATAGCTGGATAACCAGCTTATTCACAAGTGATCCGTCTGTTTTACCTTTTACTTTCGGCATAACAGCAGTCATCACCTTACCCATATCTGCTTTTGATGTCGCACCAACTTCAGAAATAACTTGCTTGATTACATCAATCAGGTCTTCTTCAGTTAATTGCTCCGGCAAATATGCGCTTAAAATCTGAATTTCACTTTGCAGTTTATCAACAAGGTCTTCACGACCAGCTTTTTTAAATTCAAGGAGGGAGTCCTTATACTGTTTTACTTCACGAGCTAAAACTGTTAATTCCTCTTCTTCAGTAAGAGTATGTTGCAGTTTAATACCTTCATTTTGTAAAGCAGCCTTAACCATACGAATAACGGTTAATTTTTCTTTTTGTTTATTCTTCATCGCTTGTTTCATATCATCGTTTAAACGACCGAGAAGACTCATAACTTACACCCTCTCTTAGAATTTACGCTTTCTTGCCGCTTCAGATTTCTTCTTACGTTTTACACTTGGTTTTTCATAAAACTCGCGCTTTCTTGCTTCAGCAAGTGTACCAGTTTTAGAAACCGATCTTTTAAAACGGCGAAGTGCATCCTCCAAAGACTCGTTTTTACGAACGACTGTTTTTGACATTCTCTTTCCCTCCCTCCGAAACATCACACTTACATACTAACTTCAGCATGCAAAAAGAAACACTTCTTCAGCATGTCTTTTACGATTATAATACATTTTATCACTTCAGGTCAACTATTTGACAGAATAAAAGAGGAATAGATGCTCTTCCTTTTTTAAAGCTATGCAAATAGCTATCATCCTTTTCCACTGAAAACAACTATATTTTTATCATTGCACCTTTTCAACACTTAACTTTTCCATGAAAAAAGAAAGCATGCAAACCGTTTCCGTTTGCATGCTTTCTTTACGCGCTCGCTGATTCTTTTTTCACATCATCTTCAATAACACGAACAAATTGCGCTTCGTTATATGGATAACCAGCTTTCGTAATTTTCACTTTCACTAGCTTACCAATTAATTCTTCTGACCCTTCAAAGACAATTTTCAAATAGTTATCTGTATAACCTACATATAACCCTTCACGGTCGCCATCTTTAAATTGCTCTTCCGGGATAATTTCAAGCACTTCTCCTTCAAACTGTGAAGCATACTCTTTCGCTAATTGATTAGATAGTTCAATTAAACGGTGAACACGATCGTTCTTCACATCTTCAGGAACTTGATCTTCCATACGCGCTGCAGGTGTTCCCGTACGTTTTGAATAAGGGAATACGTGTAACTCAGAGAAGCGATTCTCTTTAATGAAATTGTACGTTTCCATAAATTCTTCTTCTGTTTCACCTGGGAAGCCAACAATTACGTCTGATGTAATCGCAAGACCTGGTAACGCTTCTTTCAAACGATCTAAACGCTCTTGGAAAAATTCCATCGTATACTTACGACGCATACGTTTTAATACAGTATTAGATCCTGATTGCAACGGAATGTGCAAGTGGCGTACAACTACTTCAGATTTGTCTAACACTTCTATTACTTCATCTGAAATTTGACTCGCTTCAATAGAAGAAATACGAAGACGTTTTAATCCACCTACTTCTGCTTCCATATCACGAAGTAATCCAGCTAAGTTATAATCTTTAATATCTTCACCGTATCCACCTGTATGAATACCAGTTAATACGATTTCTTTATAGCCTGCATCCACTAATTGCTGCGCTTGTTTAATAACTTCTTTTCCATCACGAGAACGCATTAAACCACGCGCCCAAGGAATAATACAGAACGTACAGAAGTTATTACAACCTTCTTGTATTTTTAATGAAGCACGTGTACGATCCGTGAAATATGGTACATCAAGTTCTTCGTATACACGTGTTTTCATAATGTTACGGACAGCATTAATTGGTTGACGCTCTTTACGGAATTCTTCGATGTATCCTAACATCTTTTCACGATCTTGTGTACCAACTACAATATCTACACCTGGAATTGCCATAATTTCAGCTGGAGATGTTTGCGCATAACATCCCGTTACACAAATAACCGCATCTGGATTTTGACGCACAGCACGTCTAATTACTTGACGGCTTTTTTTATCTCCAGTATTTGTTACTGTACATGTATTAATAACATATACATCAGATTTCTTTTCATATTCAGTTCTTTCATAACCACCTTGTTTAAACAATTGCCAAATAGCTTCTGTTTCATAGTGGTTTACTTTACAACCTAACGTGTGGAACGCAACAGTTGACATTGATCATCACCCCATCAATTCAAAATGATAAGAAGCAGCACTTAACGCATAAAGCGGTGCCGTTTCCGTTCTTAAAATCCTTGGTCCTAAACTACATAGTACAAATTTATGTTCACGAAGCGCTGTAATCTCTTCCTCAGCTAAACCGCCTTCTGGGCCAAATACAATTAATAGCTTTTGACCTGGTTTCATTGTCGTTAAAGCTTTCGCAAAATTAGATTTCTCGCCTTGTTTTGCTACTTCTTCATACGCAACAAGACAAACATCATACTCACCACTCATTGAAAGCAATTGCTTAAACGATGCTGGAGCATGTACTTCTGGAACTTCACTTCTATGCGATTGTTCCGCAGCTTCTTTCACAATTTTTCTTAAACGCTCAACTTTTTTATCAGCTTTTTTCGCATCCCATTTTACGATAGAGCGAGATGCTTGAAATGGTAAAAATGCGGCTGCCCCAAGCTCGGTTCCTTTTTGAAAAATTAACTCTAGCTTGTCTCCTTTTGGCAGTCCACTTGCAATCGTCACGAACACAGGAAGTTCACTCGATACCTCTACCCATTCTACAATAGCTGTCTCAACAAATTCACTGGTAATTTCATCAATTGAACATACTGCTGTTTTTCCGTTTACACAGCAATAAATGTGATCACCAGCTGACATACGCATTACTCTCGCAATATGATGTACATCATCACCTACAATGCGAATCTTTGCTTCACTTACATATTTTTCTTCTACAAAATAACGTTGCATATAATCACCTTAGTAGAGTTTCGTTCCTTTCGTAAGTCAACACTTACGAAAAGAACGAAACGTTATCATTTTTCATATAACAAACGGCAAGTCCCTCACCTTATAGTGAGAGACTCCCCTTTTCATTATAAACTAAAATCTATATTACGCATTTCGTGCAATAATTGCTACCCAATCATCCATTCGTAATACTTCTTCAATTGTAAATCCAGCTTTTTCTAACGCCTCAGAAATTACTTTTTCTTTCGCTGCAATAATACCAGATGTAATGAATAATCCACCTGATTTTACAACTCGTGCTGCATCTTCAGGGAATAGAAGAATAATTTCTGCTAATAAATTCGCTACGATTAAATCAACAGGTCCTTCAATACCTTCTAAAAGACTATTTTGTCCAACAGATACGATATCATCTGTTTTATTTAAACGTACATTCATTTCCGCACTTTCCACTGCAACTGGATCTAAATCGTATGCTTGAACAGAAGACGCACCTAATTTTGCCGCTGCAATACTAAGTACACCTGAACCCGTTCCTACATCAATGACAGTATCACCTGATTGAACTGTTTTTTCTAAAGCACGAATACACATCGTTGTTGTTGGATGAGTTCCTGTACCAAACGCCATACCCGGGTCTAATTCAATGATTTTTTCATCTGGAGAAGATGGTGTGTATTCTTCCCATGTCGGTACGATTGTGAATGTATCAGAAATTTGTACTGGATGGTAATACTTTTTCCAAGCAGTAGCCCAATCTTCTTCATTGACTTCGTTAATGGTAATATTTCCAGTACCAATTTCAATGTCGTAAGATGGAAGCACATCAATAGATGATTTTACACCGGCAATCGTTTCCTGTAAAGAATCCGTTTGTGGGAAATATGCTTTTACTAATACACCCTCTGCCGGGTATTCATCTGGGTTCAATGCATAAATTTCACCATATTGTTGCTCGCGCTCTTTCGTCAACTCTGCTGGATCCTCAATCGCAACTCCACTAGCACCAGCTTCATGTAAAATATGAGAGACAGCTTCTACTGCTTCTTCTGTTGTATGAATACTAACTTCTGACCATTTCACAATTTACCAACTCCATTTTTTATTTCCATTATTCCCCTTTGAAAGCACGTTTAAGCTTTCCGAATAAACTATCATCCTGCTCTTCTTGCCCTGCAAATTCACGTAATAAATCTTTTTGATGTGAATTTAATTTTGTTGGTACAACAACACGAACGACTACATATTGATCTCCTTGACCGTATCCACGTACGTTTGGAGCACCTTTTCCTTTTAAGCGGAATTCTGTTCCTGTTTGTGTTCCTGCTGGAATTTTCAGCTTCACTTTCCCATGAACAGTAGGAACTTCTACTTCAGCACCAAGTGCCATTTGCGCAAATGTTAATGGCATTTCGCAAATAATATGATCACCTTCACGCTCGAAGAATTCATGATTTCTTACATGAACAACTACATATAAATCTCCTGCCGGTCCACCATTTACGCCCGCTTCACCTTTTCCAGATACACGAATTTGTTGGCCATTATCAATACCAGCTGGAATCTTAACGTTAATTTTTTTACGCTTACGTACTTTACCTGAACCATGACATGTCGTACATTTTTCTTTAATCATTTGACCAGTTCCTGAACAATGACCACAAGCTTGACGGTTTACAATACGACCAAACGGTGTATTTTGTTCTACACTTACTTGACCTGATCCTGAACAATGTTTACATGTTTCTTTTGAAGTTCCTGGTTTTGCCCCGCTACCTTTACAAGTATCACATGGATCTTCTACTGGAATTTCAACGTTTAACTCTTTACCAAAAATAGCTTCTTCAAAGTCTAAAGTGACTTGATATTGTAAGTCAGCACCTTGGCGCGGAGCATTTGGATCACGACGTCTGCCGCCACCGCCGCCAAAGAACGAACTAAAGATATCTTCAAAACCGAAGCCACCGCCGAAGTCTCCTCCGCCACCGAAGCCTTGATTTGCACCAGCATGACCAAATTGATCGTACTGCGCACGCTTTTGATCATCGCTCAACACTTCGTATGCCTCTTGTACTTCTTTAAACTTTTCAATTGCATTTTCTTCTTTACTCACGTCTGGATGGTATTTTTTAGCCAAACGACGATACGCTTTTTTAATTTCATCTTTTGAAGCGCCCTGGCTAAGTCCAAGGACCTCATAATAGTCTCGTTTACTCATAAATTTGCAACCCCCGAATCTTTCACATAAACGTAATTTTAACACCGAAAGAAAGTGCTTTGCAACAAAGTTTCCTCACTTACAGTATGCAAGGTAAAAAACTTAAGATCCTCACACATTTCTCCTCATTTATGAAAAAAGCCAAAGCCAAGGCACGCTTGACTTTGACTTTTTGTCATCTTACTTATTATGTTTGTACTTAAATTACTTGTCTTCTTTTACTTCTTCAAATTCAGCGTCTACTACATTATCTTTTTTCGCGCCAGCGTCTTGTGCTCCTTGTGCACCTTCTGCTTGCCCTGCAGCTGCTTGAGCTTGCTCGTATAATTTAACGCTTAATTGTTGTACGATTTCTTGTAAAGCATCTTTTTTCGCACGGATTTCATCAAGATCGTTTTTCTCAATTGCCGCTTGCAACGCTTCTTTCGCTTCTGTCGCTTTTGCAACCTCAGCCGCATCTACTTTACCTTCTAAATCTTTTACAACTTTATCTGTTTGGAATACAAGTTGGTCAGCTTCATTACGAAGTTCAACTTCTTCCTTACGTTTTTGGTCAGCGTCAGCATTTGCTTCTGCTTCTTGTACCATACGATCTACTTCTTCATCAGAAAGACCTGAAGAAGATTGAATTGTAATAGCTTGCTCTTTGCTTGTTCCTAAGTCTTTTGCACGTACGTTAACGATACCGTTCGCATCAATATCGAATGTTACTTCGATTTGTGGAATACCACGTGGTGCTGGTGGAAGATCCGTTAATTGGAAACGACCTAATGTTTTGTTGTCAGCTGACATTGGACGCTCACCTTGTAGTACATGAATGTCTACTGCCGGTTGGTTATCAGCAGCTGTTGAGAATACTTGTGACTTACTTGTTGGAATTGTAGTGTTACGCTCGATTAATTTCGTGAACACACCACCCATAGTTTCAATACCTAAAGAAAGTGGAGTTACGTCTAATAATAGTACGCCTTCTACATCACCAGTAAGTACGCCACCTTGAACCGCAGCACCTAATGCTACAACTTCATCAGGGTTTACGCCTTTGTATGGCTCTTTACCAGTTTCACGTTTAATAGCTTCTTGAACAGCTGGGATACGAGTAGATCCACCAACAAGGATAACTTTATCTAATTCACTTGGAGCAAAGCCAGCGTCTTTTAATGCACGACGAGTTGGCTCTAACGTTCTTTCAACAAGACCTGCTGAAATCTCTTCGAATTTCGCTCTTGTTAACGTTAATTCTAAGTGTAATGGGCCAGCAGCTCCAGCACTAATGAATGGTAATGAAATTTGTGTTTGTGTTACACCTGAAAGATCTTTTTTCGCTTTTTCAGCTGCATCTTTCAAACGTTGAAGTGCCATTTTATCTTGGCTTAAATCAATGTTATTTTCTTTTTTGAATTCAGCTACTAAGTGATCGATGATAACTTGGTCAAAGTCATCTCCACCAAGGCGGTTGTCACCAGCAGTTGAAATAACTTCGAATGTGCCGTCTGCTAACTCAAGGATAGATACGTCAAATGTACCGCCACCTAAGTCATATACTAAGATTTTTTGCTCTTCATCTTGTTTTTCTAAACCGTAAGCAAGTGCTGCTGCTGTTGGTTCGTTAATGATACGCTCAACTTCTAAACCAGCGATACGACCAGCATCTTTCGTTGCTTGACGCTCTGCATCGTTGAAGTATGCAGGTACTGTAATAACAGCTTTCGTTACTGTTTCACCTAAGTATGCTTCAGCAGAAGCTTTTAAGTTTTGTAAAATGATTGCAGAAATTTCTTGAGGTGTAAAATCTTTACCTTCAACTTCTACTTTGTAGTCTGTACCCATATGACGTTTAACAGACATGATTGTATTTGGGTTTGTAATTGCTTGACGCTTCGCAACTTCCCCAACTTGACGCTCTTCATTTTTGAAAGCTACAACAGAAGGTGTTGTACGGTTTCCTTCTGGATTTGGGATAACCTTTGGTTCTCCACCTTCCATAACAGCTACACAAGAGTTTGTTGTACCTAAGTCAATACCGATAATTTTACTCATGGCGAATCCTCCTACTTTTATGTAAATTATTGATTTACTTTTACCATTGATGGGCGAATCACACGGTCTTTTAGTTTATAACCTTTTTGGAATTCTTCAACTACCGCGTTTGATTCAAATTCACTGTCTTCCACTTGCATAATAGCTTGGTGTTCATTCGGATCAAACTGTTTACCAACAGCTTCAATCGCTTCCACACCTTCTTTAGTCAACGCTTCTAGCAATTGACGATGCACCATTTCCATACCTTGTAACAAGGATTTCGTTTGCTCGTCAGTCGCTTCCACTTGCATCGCTCTTTCAAAATTATCAAGAGCTGGCAAAATATCTGAAACTAGACTTTGTGCTCTATATTTGTCAGCAGCCTGTTTATCCATTTGGACACGGCGCTTATAATTTTCAAAATCAGCTTGTAGACGTAATGTGCGACCTTCCGTTTCCGTTAGTTTCGCTTGTAACTCATCTACTTTTTCTTGTAAAAGAGCAGCCTCACTTTTTTCTTCTACAGTTTTTTCACTGTTTTCTGGCGTGACAGCTTCTTCAACTTGCGCTTCTTTCACTTCTTCTACCACTTGTTCGTTACGCTCTTCCACAATTTTCACCTCCTTAAAAGGTATTAGGTATCATGCTTGGCATGATTACCTAAGCATTATATATTACACACAGCAATGAAAATTTCATCACTTGAGCGAATGTATTACTCTCATTTACTTTTTAAGTCCGTCTGTAAACTGTCTTGTAAATAACTGCAGTAAACTAATTACACGAGAGTATTGCATTCTCGTAGGACCTAAAATTGCAATTGTTCCAAGTTGCTCTTCTCCAATCGAATACGTTGCAGAAATCAAACTGCAATCCTCCATTGCCGTAGAAGAATTTTCTCTACCAATTTTCACTTGAATTCCGACTTGTTTATGACGCAAAATGTCATAAAACGCAGCCTCATTATCAATCATCGTCAGCAAAGATCTTACTTTATGAATGTCATGGAACTCCGGTTGCGAAAGCATATTCGCTTTCCCTCCAAAGTATATCTTTTCCGATAACGGAACTTGAAATGTACCATCTAACATTTTTATCGCACTATCGTAATTATGAACATACCCACGTAAAACTGTAACAATCTCTTTAAAGATTTTATTATGAAGTTCTGCCATCGGTACACCAGATAGCTTTTCATTTAAAATGTTAACCATTTTTTCTAAATCTGATAAATCAACAGATTCCGGAACGGTAATCGTTTTACTTTGTACATGCCCTGTATCCGTTACAATAATAGCGACTGCTGTTTGACGATCAAGCGGCACAATTTGTACGTTTTTAAGTTTATTTGTGCTTAACTTAGGCCCTAGAACAATCGCCGTATAGCTCGTAAGCTCTGATAAAATTTGAGCAGATTGCTGTGCAACTTTTTCTGCTTCAAAAATTCTTTCAGCAAATAAATCTTTAATTTGTACAATTTCATCGTTCGGTAAGTTTTGCGGCGCTAAAAGATGGTCTACATAAAATCGGTATCCTTTCTCAGAAGGAACCCGTCCAGAAGAACTATGTGTTTTTTCAATAAAACCTAATTCTTCTAAATCAGCCATTTCATTTCGAATAGTAGCTGAACTAAATGTGATTTCTTCTTTTTTAGCCAACGTTCTAGACCCAACGGGCTGCGCTGATCCAATAAAGTCATCAATAATTGTTTGTAAAATTAAGAGCTGACGTTCCGTAAGCATCTCATCATCACCTCTGTTAGCACTCTTTGTCTTCGAGTGCTAAATCTATTAATAACTTACCAAAATTGACATTCAATTGTCAACGGAAACGTCACGAAATAATGAAAATTTTTCACGTTTATGAAACATTTAATTAGTCAATCAAAAATGACTGGAACACTTCATTCCCTAATAATTTCCCTTTTCGTGTTAAACGCACATATCCATCTCTTTCTTCAAGCAACCCTTGTTCTTGATTGCCTTGTAACTGCTTCGCGAAAACTTGATCCATCTCCATATTGAATTTCTTTTGGAATGCTATTTTAGAAACACCTTTTGTTTTTCGAAGTCCTAAAAACAACTCTTCTTCCATTTTTTCCTTCTCAGTCACTTCATGAACATCTAAATACGGAAATCCTGTTTCATCAATTTTCGTAAAATACTGCTTGAGCGGTCCTACATTTTGAATACGTTCTCCATTTACATAACTATGCGCTCCAGCTCCAAATCCATAGTACTCTTCATTATTCCAGTATGTGAGATTATGTCTACTTTCATTATCACCTTTTGAGAAATTACTAATTTCATACTGGTTATAACCGTGTTTCTCCATTTCATCCATTACCATTTCGTACATTTTCGCTTCATGGTCTTCACCTGGGAGTCTTAATTTCCCTTTATTCATTAAGTTATAAAACACTGTTTTCGGTTCCACAATTAATGAATATGCTGAGAAATGTTGCACACCGAGCGTAAAGGCAATGTCTAACGTTTCTTTTACATCTTCTATCGTCTGCCCTGGCAGGGCATAAATTATGTCTACATTAATATTTGTAAAGCCAACTTCCTGCGCTTCTCGAATTGCTACAAACGCATCCTCCCTCGTATGCTTGCGCCCGATTTTCTCAAGCAGTTCATCACGAAACGTTTGTACACCAAAACTAATTCTGTTCACGCCACCTTCTAACAGTAAGTTCAACTTCTCTTTCGGTAAGTCCCCTGGATTCGCTTCAAAAGTTAATTCACAATTCGGAGCAAATGGACGCAAACGACGATTAATGATATCGAGCAATTTTTTTGTCTGTTCCATATTTAATGCTGTCGGCGTTCCTCCACCAACAAAAATCGTTTTCATACTATCAAACGGTACTTTTTGAACCGTATTTATTATTTCTTTCTCTAAGTACTCTAAATATTGATCTACCGGTTGGCGTTCAATAAACACTTTATTAAAATCACAATAGTGACAAATATGCTGACAAAACGGAATATGAATATATGCAGCTTGTACCAAATATAACTCCTACCTTTCTAAAAAGAAAACCTCCGCACTCCGGAGGGTTCTCTACTTCTCTAACGTATTACGGATTTGTTCCATTCGCATTTTTCCCCAATCATACATCATTTCAACGATTGGTAAAAGTGACATGCCTAGTTCCGTCATATAATACTCAACACGAGGAGGAATTTCGGGATATACTGTTCGATCAACAATCCCATCCTCAATTAACTCTTTTAATTGGTTCGACAAAACTTTATGAGAAATACTTGGAAATAACCGTTGTAATTCGCTAAAACGATGAGGCCCTTCCACACCAAGATGCCACAGTATCACAACTTTCCACTTTCCACTAATAATAGAAAGCGTCAATTCTTTTTCACAATTAAAATTACCATTTTGTAGTTTCTCTTGAATATCTTTTCGAATATTTTCAGACATTAATAATCTCCTAACTCTGTATGAACTAAAAAGCTCTCTCACTATTGTAAATGAGAGATACTAAGATGTCTAAAAAGTAATGATACAGAAAAAAAGAAGCCGCATAAACGACTCCTTCTTTATTTTATATTAGTTGTCATCCATTTTCAGTACAGCCATGAATGCCTCTTGCGGTACTTCTACAGAACCAACAGACTTCATACGTTTTTTACCTTCTTTTTGTTTATCAAGAAGTTTACGCTTACGAGAAATGTCACCACCGTAACATTTTGCAAGTACGTTTTTACGCATCGCCTTAATTGTAGAACGTGCTACAACCTTGTTTCCGATAGTAGCTTGAATTGGCACTTCGAACTGTTGTCTTGGAATCAATTCTTTTAATTTCTCTACGATTACTTTACCACGGTCATACGCTGAATCACGGTGCACAATGAATGATAAAGCATCCACTTGTTCATTATTTAAAAGAATATCCATTTTCACAAGTTTAGACGGTTTATAACCAATTAACTCGTAGTCAAATGATGCATATCCTTTCGTATTTGATTTCAATTGATCGAAGAAGTCATATACGATTTCTGATAACGGGATTTCATATGTTAATGTAACACGCGTTTCATCTAAATATTGCATATCAATAAACGTTCCACGTTTACCTTGGCAAATTTCCATTACAGCTCCAACATAGTCATTCGGAACCATAATTGAAGCTTTCACAAACGGCTCTTCTACACGATCGATAGACTGTGGATCTGGCATATTAGATGGATTATCAACAATAACATCTTCACCGTTTGTTAAATAAACTTTATAAATAACGCTTGGCGCTGTTGTAATTAAGTCAATCTTAAATTCACGTTCAATACGTTCTTGAATGATTTCCATGTGAAGTAAACCTAAGAATCCACAACGGAAACCAAATCCTAGCGCTTGAGATGTTTCTGGTTCAAACTCAAGAGCAGAATCGTTTAACTCTAATTTTTCTAACGCATCACGTAAATCGTTATAACGAGCAGAATCAATTGGATACAGCCCACAGAATACCATCGGGTTTAATTTACGATAACCTGGTAACGCCTCTGCAGCCGGACGTTTCGCATGTGTAATCGTATCACCAACACGTGTATCACCTACGTTTTTAATAGATGCTGCTAAGAAACCTACATCACCTACAGTTAACTCATCACGCTGCGTTGTTTTCGGTGTAAATACACCTACTTCTGTTACTTCAAACTCTTTACCAGTTGCCATCATACGTACTTTATCGCCAACTTTTACCGTTCCGTTTACAACACGGATATATGCAATTACACCACGATATGGATCATATAAGGAATCGAAAATCATACATTGTAACGGCTCTTCTGAATCACCCGTCGGAGCTGGTACTTTTTCAACGATTTGTTCTAAAATGTCCTCAATACCAATGCCTGCTTTTGCCGAAGCAAGTACAGCTTCCGATGCATCTAAACCGATTACATCTTCTACCTCTTGACGTACGCGTTCTGGATCCGCACTTGGTAAGTCGATTTTATTAATAACTGGTAAGATTTCTAAATTATTATCAAGCGCTAAATATACGTTTGCTAATGTTTGCGCCTCAATCCCTTGCGCTGCATCAACAACAAGAATTGCACCTTCACAAGCCGCTAAACTACGAGATACTTCGTACGTAAAATCGACGTGTCCTGGCGTATCGATCAAGTGAAGAATATACTCTTCACCGTCTTTCGCTTTATACGTTAATTGTACTGCATTTAATTTAATTGTAATACCGCGCTCACGCTCTAAATCCATAGAGTCAAGCAACTGAGCTTTCATTTCGCGCTGTGTTAACGCGTTTGTTTTCTCCAAAATACGGTCTGCCAACGTTGATTTCCCGTGGTCAATGTGAGCAATGATGGAGAAGTTACGAATTTTGGACTGTCTTTTTGCTCTTTCTTCTTTATTCATCTATGTTCTCAACTCCTAATAGTCTCGCCAATATACACTAGCACTGATTATATCAATAGAGCAGCAAAGATTCAATGAAAACTCGTGCTGCTTACAAGACAAATCATTCTATCTATATCTTATGCGAACAAACCATAAGAGACAAACCTTTTTCAAATTAAAAAACGGCTGTCGTACAAAACGATAAGACAACCGTTCTTCCTGCTACTCTTAGCTAAAAATCTCTTTCACTTTCCCAACAACTATATCCGTTCCAAACTTTGTTATTTCATAAGCAACACTTGCTATCGCCATACCAATTCCTTCTACGACATTAAAACTTCTTAAACTTTCTAATTGTTTTTGTTTCTCAATAGTTGAAAACGAACTTCCCAAAATTTCTGATTCAGCACTCGCACCCTCTGTCCCTGTCATATGAGCTATTTGTTCATACGACAGCTGCTGATAACCTTTCATACTTTTCAAACCATGATTAGCAAGCGCAACTCCTGCTATCATCATAAATAAACATAAAACTGCACTACATATACACAGAAGTGCAAAACGACTTAAACTATCATCGTCTCTCCCCCTCAATGTGTATATGCTCCTGTATTATCTTGGTCAATTTGATGATGCAGCGCTGCATTTAACCCACTCGCTATTACATTTGCCATATCCTCTATAAAAGCATCTACTTCTTTTGGGGTCACCATTAAATTATGACCGAGAGGAGACAGTACTTCATAGATCAATTTTCTTTTTTCTTCTTCTTCCAACGTACCAATAGCACCTAAAAACATATTCCGACTTTTTTCATCCGGCATATCTTCTTCTGTTAATTTTTTCTTTTCTCCGAATGAAAATCCCGCTGGTAATAAAGACCGTGACGGCTTATGTCCCTCTTTCATCTCTCTTCCAAAGTGCTTCAAAATAAAATCGATCGTATCACTCGTAATAGAAACTGCGTCTACTACAGTTGGAACACCAATCGCAATAACAGGGATTCCTAATGTTTCTTTACTTAGCTCCTTACGTTTATTCCCAACACCAGATCCAGGATGAATCCCTGTATCCGAAATTTGTATCGTACTATTTACACGTTCAATAGAGCGTGCAGCTAACGCATCAATTGCAATTACAAAGTCTGGCTTCGTCTTCTCAATGATTCCATAAATAACATCGCTCGTTTCAATTCCTGTAATTCCCATTACTCCCGGACGAATTGCACTAACAGGCCTAAAACCTTCTTCTACACTTTCAGGCTGCAATTGAAACAAATGTCTCGTTACCAATACGTTTTCTACAACTATCGGTCCAAGTGCATCCGGTGTTACATTCCAATTCCCAAGACCAACAATTAAACAGCTCGCTTCTTTTGTAACGCCAACCTCTTCTAAGAAATAAGAAAATTCTTTCGCAAAAATACGCTCTACCTTTTGTTGCAGTTCCGTATCTTGTTGACGTATACCTTGCACTTCAAGCGTTAAATAATTTCCAGGTTTTTTACCCATCGATTCAGATGCAACTTCATCAATTGTGACTTTTGTAATTGTAATACCCTCTTCTTCCCTCTCTTTTACAACAACTCCTTGTACCCCTTTTTGTTCTTCTTGGCGTTCTTGCAACATTTGATGCGCTTCTACAGCAAGGTCAGTTCTAACACTATATTTACTTAAATCTAATGGTTCTTTCATCGTATCTCCTCCGTAATTCATAGTAAATATCGTTAGATTTCCCAAAGTTATATAAGGTCATTCTTTCCTTTACGTGAAATTTCATTGATATACTATTGCAATTCTCTTCACCGTTTGATAGAATATCACTTGTTCTATGTTAAGAATCGAGTCATTCGATTGCACCAGGGAGGTGAAAAGTATGGCAAACATCAAATCTGCTATCAAACGCGCTAAACTTAGCGAAGAGCGTCGTGCACATAACGCTTCTATCAAGTCTGACATGCGTTCTGCTGTTAAAACTGTAGAAGCTTTAGTTACTAATAACGATCTTGAA
This sequence comes from Bacillus cereus group sp. N24, assembly GCF_016483345.1. Taxonomy (NCBI): domain Bacteria; kingdom Bacillati; phylum Bacillota; class Bacilli; order Caryophanales; family Bacillaceae; genus Bacillus; species Bacillus cereus group sp. N24. Next base: position 70,446 of record NZ_JAEHCA010000017.1, on the reverse strand, counting down.
AATGCTAAAGAAGCTTTCAAAACTGCTTCTAAAAAACTTGACAAAGCAGCTCGTAAAGGTCTTATCCACCAAAACGCTGCAGCTCGTCAAAAATCTCGCTTAGCGAAACAAGTAAACGCGTAAGGCGTTTAAAAAACGATCCATTTGGATCGTTTTTTTATATACAAAAAAGTTCACGTAACAAGTACATGAACTTTTTTGTATCACTACATATGATTTAGCCGCAGCAGGAAAAACTCAAGCACAAGTTTCTTATCCATTTTCCCCGTCTTCATACTATAATCAGCTTCCGCTAATTCTATAATAACTTTTTTTAATTCTTCAAAAGAGAAAAACTTCGTTTGATTCATCGCCAACTTTACACGATACGGATGTACACCAATATGAGACGCGATTTGATTTTGTCCGTAACCACGTTGTTGCAACTCTTTCACTTGATGCAGCAAGCGGAATTGACTCACTAATAACGCAAGCAATTTAATCGGTTCTTCCTGCTGCGTAAATAATCCATCTAAAATTTGCATTGCACCCGCAATATCCTTTTTCACTACTTTTTCTGTCAAAGCAAATACATTTTGCTCCACAGACTTCGGCACAAGCTCTGTAACAAGTTTTGGTGTAATCTCTCCGCCCATACCAACGTATAACGTTAACTTGTCCATTTCCTTCGCCAACATCGTTACATTACTTCCCACAAGCTCTAATAACAAACTAACAGCTGCATTATCAATATGCACATGCACTTCATCAGCACGAGCACCAATCCATTTCTGAACATCTTGCACTTGCATCGCATTCGCTTCTACTACATCCGCTGTTTTCTTTAATAGTTTTGTAATTTTTTTTCGTTCATCGAGTTTTTCGTAAGGCGCAACAAAAACAAGAATAGAAAATGGAGAAGGTTCACCAATATATTCTTCTAAAATTTTTATATTTTGTTCTAACTTTTCTTTTTGTGAAGTTAAAAAAAGTGGTGATTTCATTAATAGTACTTTCCGTTCACCAAAAAAAGGAAGTGTACGCGCATCCTCAACCACATCTTCTAAATACGATTCTTCCAAATCGTATGTCACAACATTAAATTCTCGATCTTCCTCTTCAAGTGCTTCTGTTGTAATAAGCTTTATCGTTTCATTTATAAAAAACGCTTCCGTTCCATACAGTAAATATAACGGAGCAAACTGCTTCTTTTTAATTTTTTTATGTATATCACTCATACTTTTTTCCTACTCCCTAACTTGGCAATATATATTTATACTAATGCCCTAGCTTTTGTTTTACAAGTACAAAGGAACAGGCTTTACAACCCGCCCCTTTATTTATATTAAACGCCACGCAATAAGTCCCGGGTTTCTTATTGGTGTGCGGTAATCACCTTCCCTTTATTATTCACAATAAAAATCCGAGTATAAGTGCCAACTCTTAACATGCTTGGAAACGAAAAACTCATGTCACTTAACGAACTAGAAAGTAGTAAAAATACTCGGTTCCTCTTCATATGGAAATTGTAGATTTTTTTCTGACAATATTTTATACTAAAGTGGAATGTTGGGGAGGGATTCTAAATGAATGATTTTGAACAAAATGTTCAAAGTAAACGCAATGACGCTATTGATTCAGGGGTAGGATTTATCGTCTCATTTGGTTTTTTCGCAACACTTTTCATTATTGCAACTGTTATTAAATTCATCGGTTCTTAAAGGCTGCCATTTCATGGCAGTCTTCTCTTTTTCATCTATTATGTATTTCATCATATGTGATTTTACTTTTAAAGGTTCCGGTTTCCCCTTTAAAAACATAGGAAATAGCACCTTGTTTATCCGTTCGCCATACTTCAGTACCCATCTTCTCAAAACGCTCTATCACCTCCTTATCCGGATGTCCATACCTATTCCGTTCTCCCACAGAAACAATCGCTATACTAGGCTGTATAAGCCTCAAAAAAGGTGCTGTAGATGACGTTTTACTCCCATGATGCGCAACTTTTAAAACATCCGCCCGTAAATATGGATATGTCGATGCTAAAAGTTCCTCTCCCTCTTCTTCTAAATCACCTGTAAACAGCCATGTTAATCCTCCTAATTTGGCCCACATTACAATTGAAGAGTTATTTTCACTTTTTTCTTTCCCTTTCGGAGCTAGTATAAAAAATTCCGCTCCATTTATACTCCAACACTCCCCTTCTTCCGCTATACTTATTTTCACTTCTTTTTCTAATGCCTTTTTCTTTAACACCTTTTCTAATACTGTCTCTTGTTTCTTTTGACCAAATACAACTTCTTTTACAGTTATATACGATAATAAATCTGATGCGGCACCTATATGATCCGCATCTCCATGCGTTATGATTAATTTATCAATTGTTTTCACACCTTCCTTTTGCAAAAAAGGAACAAGAATATCGTGACCAACAGAAAATTCATGCTTTTTCCGTTGCCATTCTTCTTTATTTATCCGAAGTGTTCCACCTGTATCAATAAGATAAACCCCTTTATCATATGGAAGTCGAATTAATATTGCATCACCTTGTCCAACATCAATAAATGTCACACTCCCACTCTCGCGAAAATACGGGTATACATAATGACACGTGCTAATAAAAAGAAATCCACTCATGACTATGAATACAATTTTTTTCGGCAGCCCTCTTTCCAAGACGATCAATATACTAACAATCATCACACAATATACAACTATAAGAAGTATAGATGTTTGCCCGAAAACAAGGCGGGGAAACGGTAAGCTTTCACAATAACTTAGTAAATTATTAGAAATAATTAAACCTACTGACAGTATATTTGCAAGTCCTTTTGCGAGAAATGGGATAATTGGTATAAATACCAGAATAATAATACTACATGGTAATACAAGTATAGATAAAAATGGAACGTATATGAGGTTGAGGAAAATACTATATGGAGAAAAATAACCAAAATGATATAACAAAATCGGGGTACTAACGAGCTGCGAGATAATAGAAATATAAATAGCATTTCGAATTACTCCATTACTATGCCTTAGTAGTATCGGAGCAGATAAAATTAAAGCGAAACTACCTACAAATGAAAATTGAAATCCTATATTAAAAACAAGATATGGGTCGTATATAAGCATACATATAGCCGTTATACTTAAGGCATCTAAACTAGATAAGCGAACAGAACAAATGAAAGCAACCAACAATAAAACACCTGTTATAGAAGCTCTTATAACAGACGGTGATGCGCCTGCTATAATCATGTACACTGGAATACAAACAATTAGAAATACTGTCGCCATCTCCTTCGTCACACCACTTCTCAGTAAAACAAAGTAAACTATCACCATTAACAGAACAATATGCGACCCTGAAATCGCCAATAAATGCACAAGACCAAATTGCTGATACTGTTCTTCAACTTCAAACGTCATTTGTTGTCGGTCACCAAATAATAATGCATTCATAAAAGCACCTGATTGCTCTGGAAACATTTCTGTAACTTTAAAGATTATGTGCTGCCTATAAAAAAGAATCCATTGCACAAATGATAATGATGTTTTTTGGCACTCAGAAATATATGTAGCATGGAATATAAAATGAATATTTTGTTTATATAAATAATCTCGGTAATCAAAACCATGAAAATTCCGAGCAGTTTGCGGTTCTTTCCTCTCACCTTTGAATACACAGGATACTCCCGCATATAATTGTTGTAATTGTTTCTTTTCCAAGGCTGATTTCATTTTGTAACTTAACTGCACTGTATTTTTATTCTGATCTTCAAATTGAAAAGATAGGCGATCCCCATTAATAAGAGGTGTATTTTGTATCACCCCTCTTGTAGCTTCATAGGGCTCCCCTAGAGGCTTATTTTGTCCTTGAACATACGAAGTGTACATAGCACCACTAAAACACGCTATCATACAAAAAATGAAGGTTTTACGCGAAGTACGATATAAACAGAAGAAAACATATAAAACGAAACAACAAGCAATCCATAAAAATGACAAGGAAAAGGCGATTGCAATCCCCATTATAAAAGAGATTGCAATATAGCCCCATTGTTCATGCAACTTATACTCACTCCTTATAGCATCATTTTTGCTTTCGTGAATACATGCTGTAATTCTTCCATTGATAAATTATCTTTTTCGAAAGACGCAAATAATTCTTTTAACTCCGTATAACGTTTTTGCTCCTCTAATGCAGCAATATCATATTCTAGTGGAACGTGCTTCACTGTTACATTCGCTTGTTCAAATAACTCTATGGCGTATGGATGATTTTTATAATCCTGCGCATAATAAACCGCTGTAATACCACTTTGAATAATTGCCTTACAACATTGTAAACAAGGGAAATGCGTAACGTAAATTTCTGCTTCCTCTGTTTTCGCACCAAACTTGGCACATTGTAATAAAGCATTCATTTCTGCATGAATTGTACGAACACAATGATTATCAATGACATAGCATCCATCATCGATACAATGCACCCCACCTTTAATTGAACCATTATAGCCGCCAGCAATAATCCGCTTGTCACGAACGATTGTTGCCCCTACTGCAAGTCTTGTACATGTACTACGTAAAGATAACAAATGACTTTGCGTCATAAAATATTGATCCCACGAAATTCGTTCCATATTTTTCACCTTCTTTTTTGTCTACTTGTAGTGTAGCGAATGAAGAAAAACTTCGTCAATCTTTTACGGAATAATAATTTGATCTTTTATTTTTTCCAAAGACTTCACACCAATCCCATCAATCTTTAATAAATCTTCTATTTTCTGAAACGGACCATGTTCCTCTCGATATTTCAAAATACTTTCCGCTTTTCGAGAGCCAATGCCTGTGATTTTTTCAAGTTGCTCTTTAGAAGCTGCATTTATTTGAACTTTCCCTTCCCCCTTTGAAGAGGTAGCCAAATCTTGCACTTGCTCATTTTTATTGGGTACATAAAGAATCATTTGGTCTTGTACAATTTGTGCTAAATTCACCTTCTTTATATCTGCCTCGGGCAAAAAACCACCCGCCTTTTCAACGGCATCCTTGAACCGGTCCCCTTCTTTCATTTCATACACCCCCTCTTTAACAACGGCCCCTTTCATATCAATTAGTATTTTTTTCTGTTCCTTTGCATCTAATATTTTCGGTTTACTTTTTTTCTCTACATCTTTCGCCTGAACATCCGTTGCAATGACCGATCGCTCTGTATGCTGGTTTGTTTTCCAGAAAAAAAGAAAAAGTACAGTTACAATAATAACTACTAACCCCAACCATTTTTTCGGAAAATCCCACATCATTTTACACCTCTAATCATAAATTTATAACATCATTCATATTGTTTAGGAGAAAGCTGTTACGAAGGAGGGATGAAACATTGAACATAGGAATTATAGGGACAGGAAACATGGGGAACATACTAATCGATGCATTTTTAGAGACCCGTGCTGTCAAACCTTCGTGCCTTACAATCATTAATCGGACGCCTGCCAAAGCATATCATATAAAAGAAAAATACCCTTCTATTCATATAGCCAAAACAATCCCAGAAGTACTCGAACAATCACAACTTATTTTTATTTGCGTTAAACCAAAAGATATATACCCTATCCTACAAAAATATGCTGAACATTTTTCTGATGAAAAGTGCTTAGTTTCTATCACAAGTCCAATATCTCCATCACAATTAGAGACACTTGTACCTTGCCACGTCGCACGTATCATTCCGAGCATTACAAACCGCGCCCTATCTGGCGCATCATTATTTACATTTGGAAGTAAATGCTCTGAAGAGTGGCAACAAAAACTACTTCGGCTATTCAAAAAAATTTCTACTCCACTTGTAATAGAAGAAGATATAACGCGCGTTTCATCTGATATAGCAAGCTGCGGCCCTGCATTCTTTAGTTATTTATTACAATGTTTCATTAACGCTGCTGTAGATAAAACAAATATTACACATGAAGAAGCTACTACTTTAGTAAGTGAAATGGTCGTTGGAATGGGGAAATTACTTGAAAAAGAGATTTTCACATTACCTACCTTACAAGAAAAGGTATGTGTCAAAGGCGGCGTTACAGGAGAAGGTATTCTAGTTTTAGAAGAACATGTTGGAGATATGTTTCATAAATTAATCGAACGGACACACGAGAAGTTTGATGAAGATTTAAAATGCGTTGATCAGCAATTCAATAAACACACATAATAAATACGCCATCGCCATTCCAAATCCTTTTTATTAATACGTATCTTTTTTATGCTACATTTTCACTAAAACTAGCATTTTTGTACTTTACATGTATCATCTTTTTAATATTCTAGAAATGAAATCAAATCTTTTCTAAAAAACAAAAGCAACCTTATCGGTTGCTTTTGTTTTATCCATTCTTCTTCGCCATAAAAAAGATGCGCTCTGTTTGTTCTGTCACTTCAATTCGTTCAAAGTCTCCTGTGACGCGAAGCACTGTAAATCCAGCCGCTTCAAGCCATTTCGTTAATTCTTCAACCGAATATGCTCGTTGCACGTGACATTCATCAAAACGATGATATACATCTTCTTCTGGATCTTGTACAAAGAATGTCAAATCATGTTCCACACTATTGGATTCTTCTCCAGGGAAACAGTTCCAAATAAGTGATATTTCCTCGCCATTCACTGTATATGTTTCATTTTGAAATACGTGATGTATTTTATATAAAGAGTGTACGTCGAATAAAAACAAGCCATCTTGACGTAAATGATGGAAGACTCTTCTAAACGTTTCTTGCACTCCATCTTCTTGCAATACATAGTTTAACGAATCACAAAAGATTGTTACACAATCAAATTCACCAGGAACATCAAGCTCTCTCATATCCTGTTGGTAAAAAGGAAGAAAATAACCTTCTCCTCCTAATTTCTGCTGTGCGACAGTTAACATTTCTTCTGAAAGATCGACACCAGTTAAATCATAACCTTTTCGCATAAGCGGTAGTGTTACGTTACCAGTTCCACATGCTACATCAAGAATTTTTGCCTCTTTCATGCCCGCATGCTGCAAACTTTCCTCTGTGAACTCTACCCATTTATCATACGGGACATCATTCATCAGTTCGTCATACAGTAATGCAAATTGTTCGTATTTCATTGATCTAACTCTTCAGTAATATCTTCACGTGGTACATCGCCCCATAGACGCTCTAAATTGTAGTGATCACGCTCATCTTTATGGAATACATGAGCAACCACATCACCAAGGTCTACTAACACCCAACGAGCCTCATCAAAACCTTCCATACGTTGTACATTAATTTCGAATTCATGTGCCTTCGCTTTAATTTCACGCGCAATTGCTTGCACCTGTTTATCAGAGTTTCCGTGACAAATAATGAAATAGTCTGCAATTGGTGAAATCCCTTGCATATTTAGTACAACCATATCTTCTGCTCTCTTATCATCAGCTGCTTTTGCTGCTAATACTAATAAATCTTTATCTTTCATTTAATAATTTCCTCCTTGATAACTGCATTGTATGTTTGGAATGTTAATGGATAAATCGTTTGATCTTTTTCCATTAAAAATTGAATTGTTCGCTTTAAAGCAAACAGTAACGCTTGATTTATATCTTTATATGCGAGTTTTCTCGCTTCTTCTACACCAGGAAACTTACGCCCCGGCTCAATGTAATCCGCTACATAAATCACTTTATCTAACATCGTCATTTTCTCATGACCACTTGTATGGTATGTAATAGCTTGCAAAATTTCAGGATCCGTAATGCCTACTTCTTTTTCTACTAAGTATGCCCCAACAGGTGCATGCCATAACTCTTTGTTATAGTGAAGTAGATCCTTCGGCAAACCTTCCCTCTTAATAATCTCTTCCATTTCTGAAATCGCTCTACATTTTGCATAATCATGAAAGATAGCAGCTGTTTCTGCCTTTTTCTCATCTACATCATATAAACGAGCCAGTTCAATCGCTGTTTCCATTACACCTATTGTGTGTACATAACGCTTTTCATGCATTTGTTGTTTGACAATATGAAGTGCTTCCTCACGATTCATACAACCCATTCCTCTCGATATATACCTGTACTTTTTCCGGAAGTAAATATTTGCACGTTTTCTTCTCCATATACCTCTCACGTAACAAAGAAGAAGAAACTGCAAACTCTGGAATTTCCACTTTTACAATATTATAAGGCGTATGCAATGTATAACCTGGTCTCGTAACTCCAACGAAAGTTACAAGTGTAAGTAACTTTTCAATGTTATACCACTTTGGCAAATACTCAACCATATCTCCACCAATAATAAAGTGGAACTGCACATCCGGATACTTTTCCGTTAATTGTAACATAGTGTCATACGTATAAGATGGGCCTTCTCTGTTTAGCTCTTCTAAACAAATTGAAAAGTATGATTCTTCCTCAGTCGCAAGCTCTAACATCTTTAAACGACTTTCTACACTTGTAATATTCCGCCCTTGTTTATGTGGCGGAATTTGATTTGGCAGGAACCATACTTCTTCCAAGTCCAAAGCGTGATATACTTCATTTGCAATTAGCAAATGCCCATAATGAGGCGGATCAAATGTACCGCCAATGATGCCAATTTTTCTCAAAAGAAACGCCCCTTCCTTTTACATACAGCAACTCTCTTCCTATCAATTCGAAGAGAGTTCACTGTTAATAAAAGTTCAATTGGTTTCGCTCTCTACATCATTAAGCACTAGCAATAAAAGTACCGCATGCTAATCTTTTTATCGAGGAAGCTTAATTTGTTTATTTTCTCTTGATTCTTTATATAAAACAATTGTGCTTCCAATTACTTGAACGATTTCAGCACGTGCACCTTGTGCAAGTTCTTCTGCAACTTCACGACGATCGAATTCACAATTTTGTAGCACGCTCACTTTAAATAATTCACGAACCTCTAATGCTTCTCCAATTTGTTTCACCATATTTTCATTTACGCCGCCTTTTCCAACCTGAAAAATTGGTGTTAAATGATGTGCCTGTGCACGTAAAAATCTTTTTTGTTTTCCTGTTAACATATAATTAGCCTCCAAGCTTTCTCATTACTAATTGTTTCATTCTATCAATATTTGGCACGCGTCCTGTCCACATTTCAAATGCAAGTGCTCCTTGATAAACAAACATATCAATACCATTTTGAATGATTGCACCTTGCTCTTTTGCCTCACATAAAATTTTCGTTTCAAATGGATTATAAATTATATCTGATACAATTGTTCCTTCTTTTAACGAACAAATTTGTAATGGCGTATGTTCGACATGCGGATGCATACCTCTTGTTGTCGTCTGAATGATAATATCATAATTCCCTTGTTCTTCTGTCGCTTTTTCTAACGATAAAGCAACAGAATGAACATCAGCCGCACATGCAGCAATAAGTTCTTTCGCCTTATCGACTGTACGATTTGCTACATCAATTTCTTTCACACCTACATCAGCAAGAGAAAAATAAATAGCTCGGCTAGCACCACCAGCGCCAAGTAATAAAATACGTTTCTCTTGAAGTGGTTCACTACTAATTGACTGTAAGGCTCGGACAAAACCGATTCCATCTGTATTGTAGCCAATTAATTTTCCATCCTTATGAACCACTGTATTTACTGCACCAATTTGCCTTGCTAGTGGGTCAATCTCATCCAAATAATCCATAATAGCAACTTTGTGCGGAGTTGTTACATTAAATCCTGAAATACCTAACGCTTTTAAACCTCTTACTGCTTCCCCTAGCCCTTCTTCTACAAGAAACGCATGATAATGGGCATCCATATTCAAGTGTTCAAATGCATCGTTATGCATAACGGGCGATAATGAATGTCCAATTGGATTTCCGATTACACCATATAATTGTTTCATAAATCCCTCTCCATATTAAATTAAAGATTTACGCAATGAAACACTTACTCCTTTTGGTACGTGAGCAACAATTTTTGCTCCTGATTCGTTTACAGTAACCCATCCTAATCCAGAGAATACAACGTCCGTTTTCGGTTCACGAATATTAAACTCGTATTTCACCAGCTCAGGCATATTTTCTAATTCTTCTGGTGTTGGCGGGCTTAGTAAATCTCCAGCATGATTTTTATACAATTCATCTGCTTTCTCAAGCTTTGTACGATGAATTGTTAAACGATTTGAGAAGTGACAAGTAAACGCACGACGACCACCACTTACATAATCAAAGCGTGCCAATCCACTAAAGAATAATGTTTGTTCCTCATTTAATTGGAATACCATCGGCTTAATTTCTTTTGTTGGTGTAATAAGCTTTAAGCTTTCCTTTCCAACATAATGAGCCATTTGATGGTGGTTAATAATACCTGGCGTATCATATAAAGAAGATTCTTCGTCTAATGGAATATCAATTAAGTCAAGTGTTGTTCCTGGGAAATGAGATGTTGTAATTACATTTTCAGTCTCATCACTAAATTCTTTAATCATACGATTAATAAATGTAGATTTTCCTACATTCGTACATCCAACAACGTAAACATCTTTGCCGTCGCGATAATACTCAATAGCATCCGCTAATTCAGCAATCCCTTGTCCCTTCGCTGCACTAATTAAAAAGACATCCTCTGGCTTTAATCCTAACTGCTTTGCACTATAGCGCATCCAATGCTTTACTTTATCATGTTTTACTGACTTAGGAATTAAATCCGCCTTATTTCCTACAAGTAATACTTTATTATTTCCTACGAAACGATGTAAGCCAGGTAACCAGCTACCATTAAAATCAAAAATATCTACAATCTTGACTACTAATGCATCCGACTTTCCAATTCCATTTAGAATGCGTAGGAAGTCATCATCTGTTAGCGATACATCTTGAATTTCATTGTAATGTTTCAAGCGAAAACAGCGTTGACAAATCACTTGCTCTTTTTCTAAAGATGAGGCAGGCGCATACCCAACTTCATTTTTATTTTCTGTTTGAATTTCTACACCGCAACCAATACATTTAATTGTTTCAGTCAAACTTTATTCCTCCCAGTTAATTAAACCTTTTTTCTTCATATTTTTCATAATTCTTCGTTCAATTTTTCGATTAAAGCGAGTCACCAATCCATCCGTTTGCGCAACTGGCACAACTAAGATTGTATGAAGTCCTACACGATTTCCACCAAGCACATCTGTAAGCAACTGATCCCCAATTACTACAACTTCATCCGGCTGCAGGTGCATCTCTTGTATCGCACGCTTAAATGCACGAACAAATGGTTTACGTGCACTATGAATAAATGGAATATTTAATGGATCAGCAAAGTCTTTCACACGTTGCTCATTATTATTCGAAACGACCGTTACTTGAATGCCTTGCTCTTTCATTTTTAAAAACCACTCTTCAAGTTGCGGCGTTGCATTTGGACGATCCCATTCAATTAACGTGTTATCTAAATCAGTAATAACTCCTTTAATTCCACGTTTTTTCAAATCTTCTGGTTGAACATGATATACATTTTTCACATATTCATTTGGTAAAAATAATTTCAATTTCTTTCACCTCTTTGAGGATTTTTCGTAAAATTTTTCGACAACATTTTTCGATATACAACCTGTGGATAAAATTGTACACACTTTCCACATTAATTTTTCAGTCAATTTGGAATTTACTAACAATCTATACACAATTTATCCACTGTGGTATGTGGATAACCACTTGTTTGTGACTGTCATATTTTTTTGGTACATTAAATGCAACAACGAATCAATCCTTATATTATTAGGAGGTGACTCACCTTGAAAACAAAACATATGGAACAGTTATCTACTGAGTTACTCACTGAGTCTTATTATAAAGCAAAAGAACTAAAATTAAATCCCGACTTCATTTTACTTATAAAACAAGAAATTATTAGACGCTCATTAGAGGACAAGCTTGCCAAATCTTCTTGAGTACATATAGATTACTAATAACCTGTAAAAAGAGCCATCCTACGATGGCTCTCGAATAAACAAGTACTCCCATCTAGGGGATTTCATCATTAAGCATCTTTGTCCATAACTCTTATTTACGATTATAAAATCTTCTCTTTACTTGTGAGTTAATCGAGTAGCAATTTTTTCACCGAGACGAAGTTCTTGTCCGCTCTTCAAATTCTGCACTACTTCTATCATATCTTTTTCAAACAATAATACAACTGTTGAACCAAATGTAAAGTATGCCATTTCTTCACCTTTTTGAACAGTACTTCTTTCATGCAAAAGCTCAATACTATTAACAAACATAGCCCCTACTTTTACAAGTGCCATATGTTCGCCGTCACTATTCACTTCTGTAACAGAACGATAATTTTTTGACAGTGGTTCTTTACCGTATTCCATACCAGCTGCATTTACCGGATATGATTTTCTACCGAGTACAAATCTTTCAGTCACAGCCCCAGAAAGTGGACTATGAATGCGATGATAATGACTTGGACTCAAATAAATGACCATGTATGTACCGCCTGCATATCGCTTTGCACGTTCTTCATTACCTAGCATATCCACAATTGAATAACGCTTACCTTTAATATCAAATGTTTTTGTATCCTCAATAGGACCGTGGTCAGCAAAAACACCATCAACAGGGCTAACGATACTCGATGTATCTGTATCAATACTACGCTTTCCTTCTTTTAGCCTACGCGTAAATAAATCATGCAATGTTCTATATTCCTTCAAACCCTTTTCCATCTCATCTTGATTAATTTGAAAAATTTTCGCATATGATGGAATTATGATGGAGCTCAAACGAGATTGTGCAAATTTACGTAATATATAAGAAGTAAAGCGACCATTTGTAAGTTCTATCATAAGTCGATATAATGTACGTCGCAAATTGCGAAACCTCCTAACCAGTCTATAACTTTAGTTTTCCCTTATTTTCTTTCTATATCATATGTAAAACTGGTTCTTATTCCCACATATCATATAGAACTTTTCATTATGCAAATCGAAAACTAAGTTAAGTATGGTATTATTCTTAAATTGTTTAGCACCCTCTAATATTACAGATAGAATCCGCCATTTTCAACAGTGAACATGTATTTCTTCTTAATACAACTCGTTTTCTTTCCTTATTTACAAAAAGAAAAGCAGCCCATTTTAAAATTTGGCTGCTTGCAATGTATATTATTCTTTCGCTTTTTTCTCTTTCTCTGCTCTTACAAATTCATGGAACATTTTCATTAACGCACGCTTTTCAATTCTTGATACGTAGCTCCTTGAAATACCAAGTGCCTTCGCAATCTCCCGCTGCGTTTTCTCCTTATCAAGCCCAAGTCCAAAACGCTTTACGATAACTTCTTTCTCTCGTTCGTCTAAAATATCGATATACTCTTTAATCTTTTCTAACTCCATACTAAGCTGAATCATATCAATTACATCTTCAGACTCAGATTTTAATATATCAATAAGCGATATTTCATTCCCCTCTTTATCTTGCCCGATCGGATCATGAAGTGAAACGTCTTTTTTCGTTTTCTTTAGTACACGTAAATGCATCAAAATTTCGTTTTCAATACAGCGTGCTGCATACGTCGCAAGCTTTGTTCCTTTCCCTGCTGAATAACTCTCAATTGCTTTAATGAGCCCAATTGTACCAATTGAAATTAAATCTTCTGCATCTTCTCCTGTGTTTTCAAATTTTTTAACGATATGAGCTACAAGCCGTAAATTATGTTCAATTAAAAGATTTCTCGCTTGAGCATCACCTTGCTCCATTAACTCTAAGTACTTTCTCTCATCATCTGATGATAACGGCTGCGGGAACGCATTGTTCTTCACATAAGAAACAAAGACAAACACTTCTCGAACCATATATCCAATTGCGGCGAATAGACTCAAACCTTTCACCTCCGCCAAAATAGTGGTCTTTATTATGTGTATGTGGGCGTGAGGTTGTTTGTGTCTGTACGATATCATTCCAATATGTTTTTACGCATAATATTTGTCTCAAAAAGCTTTGCTACGTATACTTAAACAAAAGATTGGAGAGTGGAATATGAAACATTTCATTACCCTCTTGTTCATAAGTAGCTTGTAAGAGATGAACTCCTTGTACGCTCTTGCAAGCTACTTGTACTACAAGGAGAGATTATACAAATATGAAATTTGAAAGAACACGTGCTTATACAAGGCACCAACGTCAGCCTACGATGCGCCGAAAGATGATTATCGTAAAACATGCATGGGGACATACACCTAAAACAGCTGGTATTTTTGCAAAAGGAAAAATTCACTGTTCCTGTGGAATGTGCACAACAAAGTGGAGAACAGAAGGACCACCTGCTAGTGTACAAAAGTGGTTATACAAAATCGATATATACGAAGAATAAATCGTTATTTCTAAAAAAAGGTCTTCTCTCGAAGACCTTTTCCTTATTCACTCCAAATTTTCTCCCCAGTATGCGCATCAATATAACGAATTTCTCGACTACAATCGAAGGATTCTTTATGATTTTCATCCGTTGTTTGTTTATACAGTAGTACGTAGTTCGTTTCCTCTACATCATTTTCTAAAAACCATTCTAAATTAACTCGCATGGCCCCTCTGTATATTTCTAGCGCTTTTTCTTTTGTTATTTTTATTGTTGTTTCATATGTAAGTAATTCTTTTATAAAGTTGCTAGACTCTCCGGAGTAGTGCATCACAGCACCATTTTCTGCATTGATATTGACCCTAAATTGGTTATACTCTGCTGGAATACCATTCACATATACGGAAAAGGTAAACCTTTCAATCCCATCTTCTGCTTCTTCACGTTCTTCCCAAAGACGTAGATATTGTGTGACATCTGGAATAACTTGTTCCAAAAATTGAAGTGCTTTTTGTATGCATTCCTCTCTAGACAGTATTTGTTTTGCTACTTTATCATCTGTCAGTTTTATAAAACCAGTTAATTCATTGGTAGATTTATCAATCATAATGCCAACAAAATTATTATATTTTAACATCGGTAAATGCTTTTTAAAAAATTCGTTCATTAAATATGGATTCTTTTCTTCTTTCTGTTTCTGTAATTCCTCTTTCGGAACAAATTTCATCCTTATTTCATAATCATTTTCCTTCTCAGCTACTTTTGTAAAATTTTCTTTATCCCAATCAAACAAATCGAATATATCATCTTGTCGAATACCTTTTTTCGGGTTTTCAACAGCTACAGTTAGAGGCAATTTATAATGATCTGGTCCAAACAAATCTTTACCTGTACTTGCATCAATAAACGCATGACTAGGTTCTGGTTCATATACGAGATGATACCCTTTTACTTCCTCACCATTTTCATATTTACATGAAGAATGTGTTAAATCTACAAATACAAGTCTCATATCTTGTCTAGCTTTCAGATTTTCTAAAACGACGTTCTCCTCAACAATTTCACTTGGCCATAACGGTTTTTTCTCAATAGCTTTTTGTCCATTATAACGAAAATGTACAACATTGCCTGAAGGATGAACTCGCACAACACACCCTGCATTCGGTAATGGGTAACCATTCACTTCTTGCATATAATTTACTTCTTTCCACCCACGCCTGTCATCCTTAACCGTTATATATGTATAAAACTCATATCCTTCTTTTGTATATTTTTTTAAGAATGCATTTGCAATCTCTCTTGCTTTATTCTCATCTATCGCTTCCTTACCATTCAAAAAATAAATTTCATCATTTATACTAAATTCAATTAAATTACCAGTATGTCTATTCAACGTAATTTGTATCGTTCTCTCCTCATCCTCTTTATGCTCCCACCATACTAGATGATATGGGTCATCCACACCTTCTTGATCATCTACAACAAGCCTATATTCATCTGGAATGTCAATCATATGAGCCACTTGCTCTTTTCTTTCTTTATCTTTTTGATTCATCATACCTCTCCTCACATTACAATTTAAGGTAATTATAACAAACAAAGCCAAAACTTATTAATAAAAAAAGACTAGAGAAATCTCTAGTCTTCTACTTCGTTTCACGATGTAACGTTACTCGCTTTAATCGTGGACAATATTTTTTTAGTTCGATGCGCTCGGGATTGTTTCGTTTATTTTTTTTAGAAATGTAATTACGATCACCGCACTCGGTACAAGCTAATGTAATATTTACACGCATATGTAATTCTCCTCTCTTTCAAAGATTGCAAATAAAACGTAATGATTACGATTTATATGTTATATAACTTTATTCTATTTGTCAATTGCACAACAAAAGGATTCTAAATAGAACCCTTTTGTTTTTAGTAATCTATCATTTTGATTAAAACGATTCGTATGTAACAAACTCGCTAATTGGCTTTCGATATCCTCTAGGACGAATTTTAGTAGTATCACTTTTCCCTATCGTAACCATTAAAACAGGTACTATATGCACTGGCATATTCAACTCATTTTGTACTGCTTTTTCATCAAAACCAATCATTGGACACGTATCATAGCCGTAATATTTAGCAGCGTACATAAAAGTCATTGCGCTTAACGAAGCATTTCTAATCGCTTCCTCTTCCATGAAGCGCGCTCCTTTTCCTTCATATAACCCTTTCGTTTGCCTAATTGTATCTTCATATTCACATTCATCAATCATTTTTAAAACCTTCATACCAAAATAAATATTTTCAACATTTTGATACGCTCTCTTATCACCACAAACAAGCACTACAGCAGATGCACTCGCTACTTTATATTGTCCGAAAGCTAAATCTTTTAATTTTTCTTTTCGCTCTTGATCACGAATTACGACATAATGTGCATGTTGCAAATTATAACAAGAGGGGGAAAGCTTTGTTAACTCAAATATTTTTTTAAAATCCTCATCAGGGATTTCTATGCCTTGTATAAATTTCATTGCGGAACGCCTAGCAATTGCCAATTCTTCAAAGTTCACCATATATCCTCCTTAATAACCGTAAATTTAAATATACATTAATTTATACAAATGAATAAATCAAATTAAAACACTTTAAATTACAAATAATAATTATGATTTACAAAAAAAAGACAAAAAGCTGAAACAATTAGTTCATACGAAATTCACATGAATCTATTACTATAGAAGTTGTACATAGTGAATTTATTAACAATCACGTTTACTCATATAGAATCTCACTCGAAAGGAGTTGAAAGTATGAAAACTAAATATCGTTTTATGATCTCATCATTTGCTGCTTGCGCTTATATGATTTGGTATTTAGTATAAATAACAACCTCACTTGTAAATAGGAAAAGGTGTGTATATAAATGGAATATAATCAATCAACAGTTAACTACTGGAAAGCTTTTGTATTACCGTATACATTTGCTTTAGAAGAGTTAAAAACAAAATTTGAAATTATGAACCGGGAAGCTCAATTTTTAGAGGATTACAACCCGTTTGAACATATAAAAACTAGACTAAAACAACCTGAAAGTATTATAAAAAAGCTAGAGCGAAAAAACTTATTGCCAACAATTGAAAATGCTCAAACAAATTTGCAAGATATCATTGGTATTCGTATTACATGTTGCTTCGTAGAAGACATCTATCATTTAAAAGAAGTAATTCAAAAGCGTGAGGATATGGAAGTCATAGAAGTAAAAGATTATATCGCTAACCCAAAAGGAAACGGATATAAAAGTTTACACATGATTATTAAGTATCCCTTATCACTAAATTCTGGTACAAAAGATGTATTTGCAGAAATTCAGTTACGTACACTTGCAATGGACTTTTGGGCAAGTTTAGAACATAAACTTTATTATAAATATGAAGGAAATATACCTGAATATTTAAAAGATGAACTACATGATGCAGCAATGAAAGCTGAAGATCTTGATAATAAAATGGCAACCATTCGCCAAGATATTGATGACATTGAAGCATGCTCAAATCAAATTCTGTTACCACTATAAAAAGGTTCTCTTCAAGGAGAACCTTTTTATTTTTTCTCTATCGTGCGGACCTCTTCGATCTTCCAGGTCTCATCTTCTTTTCCAAGCGCATACTGTACTTTTTTTTGAATAGCAATTTCCCCATCTAATTCTTTTTCCTTTGTTTCAACAATGATATACCCTGCTTTACTAGCTTTCATATCTATATGTTCCAATTCAATTTTCTTATTTCCCTTTTGAAAAGCTGCTTCTTTTTGTGTTTTTAAGTCTTCGGCACTAGGCAGCTTCTTGGAAAATAACTCCATATGTTCAGCAAGTTTTTGTTCATTCGTCGTCCGTACAAATGCCTCAATAACATCTTGAATAGACTGTTCTTCCTCTTTCGTTATCTGTACTTTTTCTTCAGTTTTTTTCGTAGTAGGTTTTTGTTCTATATTATTCTCTTGAGGTTGACATCCAACTAGCAATAATACAAAGAATAGAAGAAAACTTAAATTCCGTAAAAAAAATCTCATCTGTCCATCTCCTAAAAAGAAAAGTGAGGCATTTTGCCTCACTTTCGTTCATAATTAGCGTCTTCCTTTATTCGGATCGCCACCGCCAACAATATCAAAGACACGTTTCGCTATATTTGTATTCTCTTGAACACCGGAGAATAAGTATTTACCTGGTCCAAATGCATATACGTTTACATCTTCACCTGTATGTCCACCTGTTGTCCACCCTGTAACCGATCGCTTATTGAAGATATCTTCAATCGCATTATCAATCTTCGTTACATCTTTTGATGGAGCTATATCATTTACAGCTTTAATTTCTTCTGGTGTTAATTGTAAATCGATATATTTTTTCAATGTTTCTTCTACATTTGCACCTTTTGCAATCTCATTTGCCATAAAGTCTGGTGTACGTTTTGCAGCTTTAATTGGATCTACTTTAAAGTTGTACTCACCATTCGCACCTAGAGATAATCCACCTGTAGCGTGGTCTGCGGTTGCAACGACTAACGTATTTTTATCTTTTTTCGCAAACTCAATCGCTGCTTTAAATGCTTTTTCAAAGTCTTCCATTTCACTCATTGCACCGACAATATCATTATCATGCCCAGCCCAGTCGATTTGACTTCCTTCAACCATTAAGAAGAAACCATCTTTGTTTTTGTTTAAACGTTCAATTGCTGCATTCGTCATTTCTTCTAGTGAAGGTGTTTTCTCATTGCGATCAATCATTTTATCTAAACCGCCTGGTGCAAATAAACCAAGGATTTGATCATTTTTATCATTTAACAATCGATCTCGATCTGTTACGTAGCTATAACCAGATTTCTTAAACTCTTCTGTAAGATTACGATCTTTTCTAACAAAGTTCTTTACACCGCCGCCAAGCATAACATCAACTTTATGCTTCCCTTTAATTTTTTCATCAAAATAATCATTTGCAATTGCGTCCATATTTTTACGGCTAATATCATGAGCACCGAAAGCAGCTGGTGTTGCATGTGTAATTTCAGAAGTCGCAACAAGTCCCGTTGATTTCCCTTTTTCTTTCGCTTGTTCAAGAACAGTTTTCACTTCTGCTTTATCATTATCAACCGCAATTGCCGCATTATATGTTTTAATCCCTGCTGACATAGCTGTTGCCGCTGATGCAGAGTCTGTAATATTTTCATGTTCATCTTCCGGATATGTTTTTTGTGTTCCTACAAGATGCTTATCAAATTCTGTAGATTCCATCTCGAATGTTTTTGGATTATCCTTCATATAACGATGAGCCGTCATATATGAAGGACCCATGCCATCTCCAATTAACACAATAACATTTTTAATCTTTGCATTGTTTCCGCTCTCATCTGCATTAACCTCACTAGAACGTGTAAAATTCCATGTTGCTACCGAAGTAACTGCTAACGACGCCACAACTGCAAATGGCCATGCTTTTTTCACAAACTTTTTCACTGTCTTGTCCCCCTAATTAGGTTATTCATTTCCCACTATCAAATTTAACAGAAGACTGTTAAGGGAAAATTAGTTATATGTAAATTTTTTGTTAACTTATGTAAATATCAGTTATAATTTGTATAAGTTTGTCTTTTCATATCAAGCATCGTTCCCTTTACAATCTAAATATAAACAAGTTGGATTTCCTTTAACGTAAACCTCTTATTTTACATTTCGAATCTATTTTTATGAAAACAAATAGAAATGTGGTGTACTTTTATGAAAATAGTAAAGCTAGATGAATCTTTCATTTTTGAATTACTCAATCTTTGCAAATCTGTTGGATGGTTACAAGATGAAATCTTTATGAAAAAACAATTCAAAATGTATCTCTCTATTGGCACACTTGTAGGTTATATTCATGAAAATAAACTCATTGCAACTGGAGGTGTATTTCCCTTTACAAGTAGCTTTTCTTCCATTGGCATGTTAATCGTTCATCCTCATTTTCAAGGACGAGGGATTGGACGTATGTTACTAGATAGCTGTTTGAAACACGCTCACTCAAAACAACCAATTGCACTTATTGCAACAAAAGCTGGCGAGCCCTTATACACATCATGCGGATTTCAAACAGTAACGACGATACATCGTTTTGAAAAACAAACTACTAAGACGAATACCGTTCAAACACAACAAGTGAAAGAAAAAGACCTTATCTCTATTACCTCTCTCGATGAAATTGTAACTGGTGCCAATCGCTCTCTACTCTACTCATTATTATTATCAAGAGCTATACACTCTTTTAAAATTGAGAGAAATAACCGTATAGAAGCTTTTTCCTTCTGTATACAGAAAGGGAATATTTTATGTATCAATCCACTTATCGCAAAACAAGAGGAAGATGCTATTCGATTATTAAAAAAGATTTGTGAGTGTTGGCATGGTATCGTACGAATTGATGTCCCGCATTCACAATTTACATTTCGTAAATTTCTTCAAACAGACAATTTCCAAGAAACGCTCCTTTCACCTCTTATGACAAAAAATGGTAGCCAACTTCCTGGAAATCGTAATATGCTATTTGCTGTGATAGATACAGCATTATGCTAGAAAGGAGACAACTAATTGAAGCAGTTTAGCTATTTTATGGTAGGTTGTCTTACTCTTACACTATTAGTAGGATGTAGTGCAGCAGAAAAGCCAGTAGAACAAGTAAAACAAGTTAAAAATACAATTACAGCAAAACTAGCTACCGAGGAAAAAATGGTAGAAATAGACGGTCAAACGATTTACTTTAAAAAAATCGGTAATGAAAAACCACCTTTACTTATGATCCATGGATTTGGAGGATCATCAGATGGTTTCCAAAAGATTTATTCCGATTTAGCAAAAGATCATACGATTATTTCTGTAGATGCTTTAGGATTCGGGCGTTCATCTAAGCCGATGGATTTTTATTATTCTTTCCCAACTCATGCAAATTTGTATTATAAGTTAATGAAAAAACTAGGGTATGATTCATTCGCAATATTAGGGCATTCGATGGGTGGAGAAATTTCTCTTAATTTAACATATTTATACCCTGAAGCGGTTACCCACCTTATTTTAACTGACGCTACAGGTGGCCCTCATACATTCGTTCATAAACAAGGATCACCAAAGCCACAGTTGTCGACTGATTTAAGTACCGTTTCTTCAATTGCAGATTATGATGAGAGCAAAGTGAAATTCAAGCGTAATGATGAAGAGCATTATAATAAAATGAAGTTATGGCCTAGACGACTTAAAATCAATGCAAATGAAATAAAACAACCAACTTTAATTATATGGGGGAAAAATGATAGTAGCGTTTCTTGGAAAGAAGGAGAAACGTATCACCAATTCTTAACAAACAGCACTTTACATATTATTGAAAAAGGTTATCACGCACCATTTCGTCAAGAGCCACAAGAATTTGTAGGGTATGTAAAAGACTTCTTTAAGAACAATCCGATCAAAGTTGAGAAATAACATAAACGGGTATCTCATTTTGAGATACCCGTTTTCATATATTAAGCAGCTTGCTTTTGACGTTTTTGAGTTTTTGATCCTAATACTTTCGGGATAATGAAACCATCCATTCCAAATTTCCCAGCGTTCATACCGGAAACAAGAACAAACATAGATAAGATAACCATCTCAGGGTTCACACCGATTGACCCACTAAACATATAGGAAAAGTTCATTACAAGGCCAAAAAAGACCGCTGTTTTTGTTAAACAGCCTACAATTAAACCAATTCCGACTAAAATTTCTCCCCATGTTACAAGTGTATTAAACAAATCTACATTTGGAATTGCAAATTCTTGTAAAAATGATGCCCACCAAGATTGAACAGCCGGTTGTGCTCCTTTAGATTTTTCAATTGCACCTTGTAAATAACCCGTTGCATCGAATCCTTTTCCTTGTAGTTTACCGATTCCAGCCATTAACCATGTGTAACCAAGATATACTCGAATTACTGCTAATACAAAAGAAACTGCTTTGTTTTCTCTTAAAAATTGAATAACCATATCTTCCTCCTAAAGGTGTAATTAAGTCAGTTACAGATAATATAATAACATTAGTTACTTATTTTTCAAACGTTAATTATGAATAATTTGTGACATACATATTAAACATTAAAAACTAACGTTTATATAGTAACTTTTATTACCTATAAAAACTTGAACATATCATACCACAGGTGATAATCATTTTCATTGAAAAAATTGTAAAAAAAATGTGTGCTAAATGTGAAACGTGTTTATTCTATATTTAAATAAATACGTCTCGCACTACTTATATAATCGAAAAGTATCGGTCTCTTCATCAATTAATCTCGCTTCTTGAAAGGCTTCTTCTAACGTTTTGTCATGGTTAATAACACTGTAAAATAAGCGTATTGTAAACATAAGCGCTGCATTCCCATTTACGTAATCTATCGACCCAATATACGATTTCGCGCCACTATATAAAAATGATTCTGCTAATTTCCCCTCCCCTAACGTGCACCCGCTATTTACAATATGTGTATTATGCAATTTTGCATATTTATAAATTTCTTTCGCTCCAAAGTTCCCTCTCGGTTCATCTTGTTCGTAAATATCTTCACCTAACTCTTCCATGACAAACTTTCCTTCCTCACCATGAAAGCAAAAAATAACATAATTGATATCGTTATATAAGTTCTTTCCAGAAAGAATTTCCACGAAATCATTCGGCCTACCAATCCAATATGTCACAACTCTTGCCCCAAAATATTCAAGCGATGCTCGGATTGATTGTGCCTCTAAATCAGAATTAAAGCCAACTACTAGTGCAACATTCAACATACACCCTCCATCCTATAATTAGATCTACTCAATCAAACTTTTAAGGGATACATCCATTTTATATATACCCGTTTCTTTCAAAAAATCAGATCTAGTTAAAACGACTTTCTGTAAATATTGCCGATACGCTGTAATTGTCCCGTCGTGAGATACAATGCAAATTCTTTCCGCCCCCAGCTCATAACACCAAAGAAGAAATTCATCTACTATTTGCTGAAAACGATTCTCTGAAATAGTATTTATACCTTCCGTCCATAACTGCTTATTTGTACTTTTCGCAATCGAAAAATGTGGAAATAAATTTGTTATTATTCCTTGATCTACTATGTGATCACATGGTAATGTTTTCGCTCCTTCTCGATAAGGAAAAATACGTGGGGATGCATATGGATGAACGATTTTTTGACAAGCTACTTTCTCACTCCATATCGCCGCCGTTTGTAAAGTTCTAAGTGTAGGGCTAGCGATTAATATATCTGTTTTCTGTAATGGTACATTGAATTGAATGAATCCAGCCTGATTCCTTCCCTCATCCGTTAATGATGGATTCAATATTTGTAAACTTGCCGGCAAATCCTTTGTATGTTCTCCTTCACCGTGCCGAACAAAGACGAGTTTCATACCCATCCTCCTCTCTCCATGAAATCCTTCAACATAATTTCTTCCCTATCTCATTCATTATTCCTGCTATAAAAAAACAATATGTAAAAAATATTCGACATAAATAACAGGAAAATATTACAATTTTATGTGTAAAATACTTTTTACAAGGGAGAGGGGAATTATAAATATGAAATGGATAACCATCTTAATTGGAATGATTATATGGGGATATATAAACGGATTTTTTAGTAGTGATAAAACTGCTAATCCTTGGATTACAGATGATGAACGAGAAACAAAAATTAAACAGAAAGCAATTATTGCAAGCTGGTCCGGTGTTTTTATGTTTTGTACCATTAACCTCTTAAACAAATGGTTAGGTGTAGAAACAAACAATACATCACCTTACTTACCATCTTCTATCGCAACTATTTTAAAAGAAAATATAGAGTTACAAATTTTATTTATGCTATTTATTACGTATGGCATCTTTTACATATACTACCGAAGAAAATTAAGCGCTTAACTTTTTATCTCATGATTATCCTCCTAAATGGTTATAGTAATTAGGACGAAATGAAAGGAGCGATAGAAAAATGAGTAACTCGAATGATTTTTTAGATACACTGCATGAAAAACAAGCAAAAGATGAACAAAATAGAAAACGTCAGGGGAACGGAAACCCAGCGAAAAAGAAGCCAAATAAAACACATAAATAACAATAAAAAACCTGCCTAAAATTATCTTTTAGGCAGGTTTTTTATTCTTCTTTCACCGAGATAACATTTTCCCAATTCCATTTCTCGTAATACCACTCTGGTACATCTATATTTTCAATCCACTTCATTTCATGCTTTCCATCTTTATGAGCAAGCCATACATCCGCTTTCTTACGGTCTGAACGTATCCATATTAATTGATTACTTTTATTCATGAAGAGCGGATGATAATCTCCTTGCCTATGAGGTGGCTTTGTGATTCGATGTTGTTCGTCGCTTGTACTATCGATTTCATATAAAGATGGTAGTGGTCTTTTTTCTGGTGGAGTTTCTATCCCCGCCTCTTTTGCTCGTGAAACGATAATTACGTTATCATTCTTCCATATAAAATCCCAATCGACATATCCTTTCGGTGTAAATGTGTTCTGTTGAAGTGCTGGCAATTCTTTTACTTTTAAATGTTTATTCTCTAACGCAACTCTCCCGCTTCCTTCAATATAGGCCAATATATTGTTGGCTGGCGCCCATTTGAACCATTGTGTGTTTAATAACATTTGATCTACCTTTTCAAAACGACTACCATCTGCACGAACTAAGCAAAGCGTATTGCTATCAGCTGACCATGAAGCTGTCGGTACTGCTAAAAATGAAATCCACTTTTGATCTGGCGACCACTGAAAGCCACTTGCAACTAATGCTAGGAAATCATCATGTTCATTTGGTAATGCATACAAATGCTTCATTTTGTGAGGATTCATATGTGCATCTTTTTGTACTTCATATAGCTGGGCTCCTGTCCACCCTGTTGGAAGTAAATGTGCTTCAGAGGATACAAAAAACTTCTTTCCATCAGGATACCATGCATAATCTCCTACACCTGCCGATACATTTTCAAAATCTGTATTCTTTTTTTCTACATCAAATGTATTTAATGTACCTGTAAATATAAATGCAATTATATTTTCTGTTGGTGACCATTGATAATTCGATGCTTCTGAGTGAAACGGCGTAACTTTCTTTCCATCTTTCAGCCGATATAACTCAAGACTACCTTCTTTCTTTCCTTTTACATATGCCAGCCACTCTCCATCATGAGACCACTTTGGCCCTGTTATATACTCTCCTTTTGTAAGTTGTTTCTCTTTCCCCTCAACTTTAATCCAGAGGTCATGATGACGAATAAAAGCAATTTTCGCTTCATTATTTTCTGCGCTACTATTAATGATTGAACATAAAAATAAGACTAACATTGTACCAACGCTTACTATGAACCGTTTCATAATACCCCTCCATTTCCCTCATAGCATTCCTCAATGTCCACCTACAATATGTAAAAAATACCTATTCGACATAATCAGAAAAAATTTCCCAAGAAATTTTAAATTCATAGAGGATTGGTATGAATTATGTCGAAAATATAGTTTATCTAACATCCGATTATGTAATTCGAGATAAATTCGTAAGATTAATTTTCGGAATATTGACACTTTTTATCAAGGGGAGTTTCTACGAAAAAAACTACATCTACACTACTGAGTATGGCGCTCGTCTTTTCCAGTTTTGGAGCTTTAAGCGCCCATGCTGAATCACTGCAAAAAGAGAAGCAATTTAGTCCACAGTTAAAAGCAAACATTACACAATGGGGAGAAAATAAAATTGCGCAAAATGTTGAAACAAAAACATCAAAAGAAATATCTGTCATTGTAGAATTGCAACATGCTCCACTCGCTTCACAAAGTAACATTCAACATGCTCCAGATTTACAAAATAATAATGCCCAGTCTTATCATGCGCAACTAAAAAAGCACAAGAAGATACTACTAAGAAAATAAAAGAAAAAGCACCGAAAGCAACGATAAAAGAAACGTATAGTACGTTATTTTCTAGGTTTTCTATCTCTATCCCAGGGGATCAAATTACCGCTCTAGCTTCTTTACCTGAAGTAAAAGCAATTTATCCAAACTTAACATACAAATTACATGAAACGTCAAAAAGTCCGGCTAATCAAGAAACACCAAATACTGGAGGACCGACAGTTGGTGCGCCTGAAGCTTGGAATTTAAAAGATCCGACTGGCAAACCACTTGATGGAAAAGGAATGAAAGTCGCTATTATCGATTCAGGTGTAGACTATACACACCCTGATTTAAAAGCAAATTATATCGGCGGCTATGATACAGTCGATGAAGATAATGATCCGATGGACGGAAACGTACACGGTACTCATGTTGCTGGAATTATCGCTGGGAATGGAAAAATAAAAGGGATTGCTCCAAATGCCTCTATACTTGCTTACCGTGTCATGAATGATGGGGGTACTGGTACAACCGAAGATATTATTCAAGGTATTGAGCATGCTATTCAAGATGGTGCCGATGTTTTAAATCTATCTCTTGGTCAAGATTTAAATGTACCCGATCAACCTGTAACAATGACGCTAGAACGTGCGGCGAAACTTGGTGTTACTGCGGTCGTATCAAATGGAAATGATGGACCCAAACCTTGGTCTGTAGATGCACCTGGGAATGCAAGTAGTGTCATCTCTGTTGGAGCATCTACAGTTTCTATTCCATTTCCAACATTCCAAGTAGGAAACGATGCCCAGCTTGTATATGTTGGATACGGTAATCCAAGTGATTACGCTAAACAAGATGTAAAAAGTACGTTCGCGCTTGTCTTACAAGGGACTTCGAGCACGTTAGTAAAAGCAGAACAAGCAAAACAAGCTGGCGCTCTCGGCGTGCTACTAATTTCTAACGAAAAAGAAATTAATATTATGCCAGAATATTTTGGACGTGAAGAAGTAGCTTTTCCTGTTATGCAGCTATCCAATACGAATGGCGAAGAGTTGAAAAGTTTAATTACAAAACGAAAGAAAAATATAAAAATTGGACAACCAAAACAAACAGAACTTATTGGTAATTTTAGTTCAAGGGGACCATCACAAGGAAGTTGGCTTATAAAGCCTGATGTTGTTGCACCTGGCGTACAAATTACAAGTACAGTACCAAGAGGTGGCTATGAATCTCACAATGGGACAAGTATGGCTGCGCCGCAAGTAGCTGGAGCCGTTGCTCTATTACGTCAAATGCATCCTGATTGGACGACAGAACAATTAAAATCATCTCTTGCCAATACAGCCGAAACATTAAAAGACGTAAACGAAAACACATATCCTGTTATGACACAAGGATCGGGCTTAATTAATATTCCAAAAGCAGTAAAAGCGGACGCATTAGTTACACCAAACAATGTAAGTTTCGGTCTAATTAAACCAAATAGCGGAAAATTAAAATTAACACAAAATATTACATTACAAAATCTTTCTAGCAAAAAGAAAAACTTTTCAACTCGCATTGAACTATTAGATACAAAAACGAAAGTTCAAACTTCTTTCGCTTCTTCTGTGAGCGTAAAACCGAATAGTAACATAGAAAAACCTTTTACCATTACTGTGGATAGTTCTTTGCCACAAGGTGTATATACAGGGAATGTATATGTAAAAGAACAAGGTAAGACAGAAGAAATACGTATTCCATTTACATTTAGCATTGATCCAAAAGAATACAAACGTATTGATGGCCTTGAAATTGTTAATTCTACTTTCAGTCCAAATAATGACCAAATACTAGATGACAACCTTATCAATTACTATTTAGTTACACCCGTTGAGGATATAACGTTTCACGCTAATTTAATTACGAAAGACCGAGTAACCTATCAAGGTATCGTTTATCAAGGTAAAAATGAAACACC
This sequence comes from Bacillus cereus group sp. N24, assembly GCF_016483345.1. Taxonomy (NCBI): domain Bacteria; kingdom Bacillati; phylum Bacillota; class Bacilli; order Caryophanales; family Bacillaceae; genus Bacillus; species Bacillus cereus group sp. N24. Next base: position 42,223 of record NZ_JAEHCA010000017.1, on the reverse strand, counting down.
AGGTTATAAATCTTTCAAATGGAATGGTACAAAAGTTGGTGGATCCCCTCTACCTGACGGCTTATACCAAATTGAAGCTGTTGCTTCTAATTCTGGTGGAGAAACGAAACAAACAGGGGCTGTGTTTGTCGACCGCACTGCACCTAAATTAACACACGAAGTTGATCAAGAAAATCTCATAATTAGAGGGAAAGTAACTGATATACTGTTAGATTGGATGACAGAATCCGGATGGGTTGCTCCAGGACATCCTGTCACGATACAGTATGAAATTAACGGGAATGGTACATGGGAAAATGCATTCCTGAACCATTGGGAGAAAAACTACGAAATTTATTTCGATCGTAGTCAATTACAGCAAGGAAAGAATACAATTCACATTGTAGCAACTGATGCCGCTGGAAATACATCTAATTTGAATGTTGATTTAGAAGTGAAATAATTAAATTATTGTTGACAATCTTTTAAAAATAGTTTTATAATACGAAACATAGTTTAGTTGAACAAATTATATATCAGCTTTGAAGGAATACTAGTAGCGACTTATATCCCTGTCTCAGAGAACTGATGGTTGGTGTAAATCAGTACATATACAAGCGTGAATTACAATTCTGGAGCTTCTTTCCCGTAGTGCACATAGTGCATGAAGAGGAAGACGGATCTTTCCGTTATCTTAAAGTGAGTGGTAAACAATTTTTATGTTTACAATTAGGGTGGTACCGCGATTTTTATCGTCCCTATCGGATTTTCCGATAGGGGCTTTTTTGCGTCCTTCCCTTTTATACAACTTCATATATACGCATTGAAAGAATCGCAGTAGTATATTATATCCCTGTTACAGAGAGCTAGTGGTCGGTGGAAATTAGCACATATATAAGTACGAATTACAATTCTGGAGCTTCTTTTTCGTAGTGCTTTTATGCATGAAGGAAAAGACGGAGTTTTTCCGTTATCATGAATTGAGATGTAAGTGTATTTTCACTTACAAATAGGGTGGTACCGCGATTCTTTCGCCCCTATCGGATGTTCCGATAGGGGCTTTTTCTATTTCTCAAAGAAACAAATGTTAAATAATTCCGAATCTTATGATAAAATTTTATAAGCGTTTACAATTTGAAGGGGGTGATATAAGCTATACGAAACTCATATTCAATTTTATAGAAAACAAGGAGGATGTCTAAATGACAAAGAAAACAGAAATCCCATCGCATTTAAAACCATTCGTATCCACACAACATTATGATCAATACACACCGGTGAATCACGCTGTGTGGCGTTACATTATGAGACAAAATCATAGCTTCTTAAAAGACGTTGCCCATCCAGCCTATGTGAATGGACTACAATCATCTGGTATTAATATAGATGCAATTCCAAAGGTAGAAGAAATGAATGAATGCTTGGCACCAAGCGGCTGGGGAGCTGTAACAATTGATGGCCTTATTCCTGGCGTCGCATTTTTCGATTTTCAGGGGCACGGCTTACTACCAATCGCAACAGATATTCGTAAAGTAGAAAATATCGAGTACACACCAGCTCCAGATATTGTACACGAAGCGGCAGGACACGCACCGATTTTACTTGATTCTACATATGCAAAATATGTGAAGCGTTTTGGCCAAATTGGTGCGAAAGCTTTCTCAACAAAAGAAGAACATGATGCATTTGAAGCTGTTCGTACATTAACGATTGTCAAAGAAAGCCCTACTTCTACTCCTGATGAAGTTAAAGCTGCTGAAAATGCTGTAATTGCAAAACAAAACTTAGTTTCTGGTTTATCAGAAGCTGAACAAATTTCACGTCTTTTCTGGTGGACAGTGGAGTACGGATTAATTGGTAATATTGACGATCCAAAAATCTATGGTGCTGGCCTTCTTTCCTCTGTTGGCGAAAGCAAACATTGCTTAACAGATGCTGTAGAAAAAGTTCCTTTCTCAATTGAAGCTTGCACAGGGACAACTTATGATGTGACAAAAATGCAACCACAGCTATTTGTTTGTCAATCATTTGAAGAGTTAACTGAGGCGCTTGAGACGTTCTCTGAAACGATGGCATTCAAAACAGGTGGCACAGAAGGATTAGAAAAAGCAATTCACTCCGAAAATCATGCCACAACTGAGTTAAGTAGCGGATTACAAATTACAGGTACATTTACAGAAACAATTAAAAATGATGCCGGCGAAGTCATTTACATGCGAACAAGCTCTCCAACTGCATTAGCAATTCATAATAAGCAGTTGGCAAATCATTCTACTTCTGTACACAGAGATGGATTCGGGACACCAGTCGGATTACTAAATGGTAATATCGCACTAGAAGATTGTACAGAAGAAAAGTTACAGTCATTAGGCATTACAATTGGAAACGGTGCAGATTTTACTTTTGCAAGTGACATTCATGTAAAAGGAACAGTAACTGATATTGTAAAGAATGATAATAAAATTGCCCTTATCTCGTTTATAGATTGTACAGTTACCTATAAAGATCGTTTACTATTTGATGCTTCATGGGGCGCATTTGATATGGCTGTTGGTTCAACAATTACTTCCGTATTCCCAGGTGCCGCAGATGCCGCAGCATTTTTCCCATTGGATGAAGAAGTACAAGAAATCCCTGCTCCACTTGTACTGAATGAACTTGAACGTATGTATCAAACAGTTCGAGATATTCGAAGCGAAGGTATTTTACACGACGTCCATATCGATCAATTAGTAGCAATTCAAGAAGTATTAAATACATTTTATGCGAAAGAATGGCTGCTTCGCCTTGAAATATTAGAATTACTTTTAGAGCATAACAAAGGGCATGAAACATCTGCAGCATTACTACATCAACTTTCTACTTTCACAACTGACGAAGCTGTAACACGCCTTATTAACAATGGTCTTGCGTTACTGCAGGTAAAGGATGTGAAAAATGATGCTAAGATTAACTGAAGAAGAAGTTCGCGAGGAGTTATTGAAGGTAGATAAATGGATGGTAAAAGATGAGAAATGGATTGAACGAAAATATATGTTTTCCGACTACTTAAAAGGAGTCGAATTTGTCTCTGAAGCCGCCAAACTATCAGAAGAACATAATCACCATCCATTTATCCTTATCCAGTATAAAGCAGTTATTATTACTTTGTCATCTTGGAATGCAAAAGGTTTAACGAAACTAGATTTTGAGCTTGCAAAACAATTTGATGAACTATTTTTACAAAACGAAAATGCAATTATAAGAAAATAAAAAAAGAGAAGCCTTTTTAGGCTTCTCCTTTTATTTTGAAATGGATACAATGTCCAAATGGATCCTCGACTTGTAATATTCCATCTTTGTACGTAGCAATTTTGCCAATATTTTTTAAGCTTTCACATACTTGCTCTTTTTGTTTTTCATCCGCTAGTACAATTGTGAAATATTTCAAACCAACAGAACCCGGCATTTGCGGTGGTACCCCTTCACCTTGCCACGTATTTAAACCGACATGGTGATGATAACCACCTGCTGATACGAACAACGCTCCATTACGAGCTGGGATCGTTACTTCAAAACCAAGACCATCAACATAGAAACGCTTCGCTTCCTCTAAATCAGCTACATGGAAATGAATATGCCCCATCACAGTACCAGCTGGAAATCCATTCCATGTACTTCCTTGCTGTAATAATTCTTCACCAGCTAACGGGTTACTAACAAATGGGAGTTCTCCATTCTCATCACGCCAAACTTCTTTTTGTCGATCATGATAAATTTCAATCCCGTTTCCATCTGGATCAGCTAAATAAAGAGCTTCACTAAAGTAATGATCGGCTCCGCCATGTAGTGGATATACCATCTCTACAAGATGACGAAGAACATTCGCTAAATCCTGCCTACTTGGTAATAAAATTGCGTAATGATATAACCCTGTTCTTGCTCTTTGCTTCGGAAAAGCTTCTTTCTTTTCTTCAATGATAAGAAGTGGTTCATCATTTTCATTCCCAAATGTAACGACTGCTTCTTCTTCTTTTAGCACCTTCATACTTAGTACTTCCGTATAAAACTCTAGTGATTTCTTTACATTAGATACGTATAAATGAACAACATCAAGTGTTGTATCGGGATGAAGTTGAAAACTCATCTTGTTAGCCCCCCCATTTAAATTAGTTCTTCTTTGACATTTTTTCTTTTAAGAAATTATCTACAAAACCATCAGCTTTTGCAACAAATAAGTATGCACCCATTGCTAATAATGCAAGTTCTAATTCGAAACCAGGATTTTTTCCATCTCCCAATAAACCAGCTGACCATTTCACTTTTACGATTGCCCCAACCATAACAAGTGCAAATAATAATCCAATATATCTTACACCTAAACCTAGAATTAATAATAGGCCTCCAACTAATTCAAATGTTGCTACACCGTATGCCAGTCCTCCTGGTAAACCAATGCTTGTAAACCACCCTGCAATATTGTCAATTCCTGATTGGAATTTTGTTAAACCGTGCATAAAGAACGTTACCCCTAACACGATACGAATAATTAAGTTACCAATATGTTGATTCATTTCTTTCTCTCCTTTATAGTTTTCTTATACAAAACTTTTATTTACATTACAAAACATACACTAATTTTTTTTATTCGTCAATTCATTTTCATTGGGAAAAAATATATTTTTTTTGCTATGATACAAATAGTTGTTTACAAAAAGGAGCTTGATTTTATGAATATTGGTTCTGCAATACGTGAAATTCGTCAACGTAGAGGCATAACAATTGCACAAATTTGTGAAGGAACAGGTCTTTCTAAAGGCTTTATGAGTCAGGTTGAAAATAATAAAACATCACCATCTATCTCAACGTTAGAAACGATCTCAAATTTTTTAAACGTTCCCCTTCCCTATTTATTGTTAGAACAAAAAGATCGATTGAAAATTGTCAAAAAAGAAGAACGAAAATACAGTGTATACGGCAAAGATGAGCAAAGAATTGAACATGTTGCGGAGCAAGGTGGCCTTCGCCTGAATCTCGTAGAAATTCCTGCCGGGTTTCCGAAAGAAAACTCACCAAATGCCCATGAAGGTGAAGAGTGTCATCTTGTATTACGCGGAAAGCTAGAAGTTCAACATGGTGAAGATATTGCAATTGTAGAAGAAGGTGATTCTTTCTCTTGGAATGCATGCGTTCCACATATTGTTCGTAATGTAGGAAAAGAATCCGCACTATTACTTATCTCTAGTCATGCGGAGAATCGAAAACGCGTTTACTAATCAATAAAAAAGAAGCCTGCTTCAAACAGGCTTCTTTTTTATTCTCGTATAATCCCGTAACTTGTCCCAACTAGCACCGTCTTTTCATGTTGATTGCGATAAACTGATTCGATTGAAACTTTTTTATACCCTTCCATTTGCTCTATATTTGTTAAAGTTAATTCACAAGTAATCGTATCCCCTGTAAAAACTGGTCTAATAAACTCACTTACTAATTCTCTTGCTATGTAATGTAACTCTTCGCCTACTTTCGTTCCAATGCTAGCAGTCAATAAACCATGAACCATTAATCGGCCATTCTCATCATATTCCATATGATGTCTCCCTTTATCACCTGTAATATTTGCAAATTCGAAAACTTCTTCCTCAGTAAATCTTCTTTCATATTTAAATACTTCCCCAACTTTTATACTCATTTTTATCCCCCTAATAATAAACTGAATTTTCTTTCATTTTATCATGAAATGAGTCTTAATTCATTTTCTATTACAAAAAATAATTAGAAATACTTATAACTGTATTTCTTTACTTTTCACCCATTTACCGATGACCATCTCTTTTTGCGATTTGGTATCCATAATACGCACATGTACCATTTCTGGATAACTCTCTAACTTCAAATCCACAACTTCTATAAAAATCAAAATTGTTCGCAGATGTATGTGCAAACCAATCACCATGGGGAAGCTTTTGTAAACAAAGAGCTACAAGTTTCTTACCCAATCCTTTCCCCCTATACTCACACTTCACAACCAAATTTACTATGTTAGCAACCATCATTTGATCAGAAATCACTCTAACCATCGCAACCATTTCTTCTTCATCCCAAATTGTGAAAGCCCATGTTGAATTTTCAAATGCAAGCGTAAACTTTTCAATTTGCCAAGAAGGGATATTATCATTACTCCAACCGGCATCTTCAAATAAAGTTTTAATTGCATATGCTGGTACTCCATTCGTTCCTTCACGGATAATAAGCCCATTATGGTAAATATACATGTAATCCCCCCTTTATTTTTATATACCATTCTTCAAAAGATGCAATTTACCTTTTTTCATCCAACTCGCTTAATCGAATAAACAAGAACATCCATCCCCTGAAATGAAGTTGTTTTCTCATAACTAAGCCCTGTTTTTCTAGCAACAAATATTGAGGCGGGATGGTTCGGATTAATAAGAGAAATTAATTTATTCATTTGTAATGCTTGGAAACCGTAGTCTCGAAATGCCGCAGCTGCTTCTTTCGCATACCCTTTTCCCCAATACTGAGGAAGTAACCAATAACCAATTTCAATTTCCTCTTTTCCATCTATCTTCTGCTTTACTAGTCCCGCATGACCAATTCGTATTCCCGTTTCCCTTTCAATCATTACAAATAAACCGAGACCATTTTTATAATTAGGAATTACCCACTCCTCCAAGCTTTTTTTGCATTGCATATATGTTTTTAACGTCCCATTTCCAATATAGCGCATTACTTTCTCGTTTCCCCATAGTGAAGCGTAGAACTGTAAATCATCCATTGTATATTTGCGAACTTGTAAACGATCTGTATGAAACATTTCTGCACTCCTTCCCACTAATGTGTTCTTTATTTCACGACCATATTTTACATGTATAATAAGTATTACTACCTATTATAAATGAACGAAACAAAAAATGCAGAATGTTCATTCTTTTACCCGATAAAAAAAGCAGTAGACAAATATTGTCTACTGCATCCATATCATAACTAGCACAAAGAAAACTACAATTGAGGGGGGTGTAGGATTTTCAAATATACTAGATACTTATCCCGTTCTAACGGGCGGTAAACTTTTCAATTATTTGAAAGTGAAAAGTTTACCGCACATAAGAACTTTTGCGATCATTAAGAGAGCACTGTTAAGTAATCAAACACACGCTGTGCTTTTTCTCCACCCATTCGCGCATGTTGAAGAAGGGAAATACCATGTGGGCCAGATGCACGTAATGCTTCTGGTTGTGCTACTAAAATAGCTTGTACAACTTCTAACTCTCCAAGCATAGCTGCAGCAAAAATATCCATGCGAGCACCCTTTTCCAGTAAATAAAGAGCAATATCTTTACGACCTACATGTGCCGATGCTCCTAAGGCACTTTCCCAATCTGATCCGCCCCAATTGTAAGAGGCATGAAGTAAGCTGGGCGATTCAACCAACAGTTCCTGTACTTTTTCTAAATTTCCGTGAGCTGCCATAACAAATTCTCTTACTAACTCAGTGGTAATACGCTCTTCTGTATGCATCGCTCTTCTCCTTTTTTAGAAATTCGTTTCGGTGTAAAAAATGGTTTGTCACTTCCTTGAAAAATATCCACTTCTATACCAAATACATATTGAAACATTTCATGACATAATACTTCTTCTGGTACACCGTCATACTGAATCTTCCCTCGCTTTAATACGAGTAAACGATCACTATATTGAGTAGCTTGGTTAATGTCATGTAAAACCATTACAATTGTCATACCAAACTCCTCATTTAATCGTTTCACAAGTTCCATTACTTCCAACTGATGAACGATATCTAAAAAAGTTGTTGGCTCATCTAATAATAAAACATTCGTGCGTTGTGCTAGCGTCATTGCAATCCAAGCACGCTGCCTTTCTCCTCCTGATAAAGATTGTAAAAGACGATATTCATACCCTTCAAGATTTGTAACAGACAATGCCCAATTAACAATTTCTTCATCTTCTTTATTTAAGCGAACACTCCATGATTTATGGGGGCCTCTTCCAAATTCAATTAATTCTTTCACTGTTAAATCTAATTGATGATCATGCATTTGTGGTAACATCGCTAATTGCTTCGCTACATCGGCACTCTTCATCGTATGAATATTTTTCCCATCTAAAATGATTTCCCCTTCGCTTTGTTTAAGTAGTCTTGCCATTAAACGAAGCAAAGTAGATTTCCCCGATCCATTCGGTCCAATTAAACTAACAACTTCTCCAGCTTTAATATGTACATTCATATTTTGCATTTGAAATCTTTCAGAATGTGCGTAAAACACTTTTTCAACGGAAATCACGTTGTTTTCCTCCTCTATGAATTAAATATAAGAAGAACGGACCACCTAAGAAGGATAATAAAATACCAACAGGCAATTCGATTGGATCGAACCAACTTCGAGCTATCGCATCCGCAAAAACAAGTAATACCCCGCCGCCAAGACATGATAGAGGCAGCAAATATTTATAATCATTTCCAACTAATAAACGTAGCATATGCGGTACAACAAGACCGACAAACCCAATAAGTCCAGAAACACTAACTGCTATTCCAGCTAATAATGTACTTACTACGATTAAATAAAAACGACTTTTTTCCACGTTATGTCCTAATAACTTTGCCATTTCATCTCCAAGTATTAATACTCGAATATGCTTAATACCAAAGAAGGCTAATATAATAGCAAATATCGCATAATAAATAATCATATTTAAATGTGCCCAGCTTACACCACCAATGCCACCAGCTAACCACGGTAAAACAGATTGTACTTTGTCACTATGTAATAACATTAATGCTGACGTTGCTGCACCAATCAATGCATTAATCGACACACCTACTAAGACAATTCTTGAAGGTGGTGCCCCTTTTTGCCATGATAAAGCATAGATGACCATTGCTGTGATGAAAGCTCCTAAAAACGCCCCTAGCGGTAAAAAAGCCATGTGCTGAGGAAATAAAATCATAATTATAATTGCTACAAGACCCGCTCCAGATGAAACCCCGATAATACCAGGGTCTGCAAGAGGGTTTCTCATAACCCCTTGCAATAATGCACCTGATGCCGCTAAACACGTTCCTACTATAAATCCAACGAGCACCCTTGGTATACGAAGATCCCATACAATTCGATGAACTATCGAACCTTCATCTTGCATCCCTGTTAGGATGTCTCGTAAAGAAAAGGATAAACTTCCCGCGAAAAGACCGTAAAAAAGACTTAGAATCGTTAATACGACCAAAATAACTGCTATTCCCCATCTTTTTTTCGCAAAAGGATGTTCCTTTTCTCTTACTACTTCATTACTCTCCATACTTATCATTTCCTTACATCTTGTATACTTTTATACATAAAGTCCATAGCTTCTGTTACTTTTGTTCCAGGATTTGATCCAAATAAGTCTGGTGGTAAAATAACTACACGATTTTGTTTTACTGCATCTAAATTTTTCCACGCTTCATTTTTCATCATTTCGCCTTCAAATGCTTTTTTCACGCTATTCGGGTCTCCGTGTGTAATTAAATAAATTACATCTGGATTCGCCTCAATAATACGTTCTACACTTAGCTGTGCATATTGCGGATATTCTTTCATTTCTGGAAAACCAGCTGCAATATTTTTCCCGCCCGTTTTCTCTAAAATGTCACCTGACAGAGATGTTGGTAATGCTGCTAAATAAGTTCCTGGTGCTCCATACACTAGCAATGCTTTCACATCACTCTTTTTCTCATATTTCTTCATTTGATCATTAATTTTTTGATTCAGTTCTTTTGCTTTCTCTTCTTTCTTCATTACTGCTCCGTATATTTCAATATTCTTTTGAATATCTTGTACAGAATTTACAGTAGAAATGACTACTTTCGTCCCTTGACCTTCAACCGTTGGAACATTCTTTTGGAATCCATTGTTAGCAACAAGTACATCTGGCTTTAAGCTAGCAATTTTCTCAAAATTCGGCTGATGTGCATTCCCAATTACTTGCGCTTTCTTTAACTCCTCCGGAAGAGTTAATTTCGTATCTGGACGACCTATAATCTTTCCGCCTAAAGCATGAATAATATCCATATCACCCATACTTAATGTTGCAAAGCTCTCTGGTGTTTTATCGAATGTTACCTTTCTTCCCGATAGGTCGGTAATTTCGATTTTTTCTTTTCCTTTTTCTGTTTTGGTTGCAGATGCTTTGTCGTTTCCCTTTGCATTGCAACCTATTAATAAGAAAAAAACAGATAAAATCGCTGTAAATAGCGTAATAGACTTTTTCATTCTTCCACCTCTAATTGATAATGATAATCATTAACCACTATTCTACTTTAATTGATAAGGATTATCATTGTCAACAAAAACGCATACATTTTCTTCAAAAAAAACAAAAAGCGCTACAAAAAGATCCTTTCTTTTTGTAGCGCTCTATTTAATACTATTACTCACATTCATTTTCCTCCAACTGGTCACGCATCACTTTTACACGCTGAAAGAAAAAGAACGATAAACTTAAAAATATAACGATGCTCCCCATCATAACAAAAAATTGTATCGTTTCTTTTGCTCCATTCGGAATCAATAAGCCAACCATTAACAATGTGCTTACAGCGAGAAGGATCTGTCCGAACCGAGTATAATCTTCTATTTTCCCTTGTAATTCTTTCATCATATTCTCACTCCTCCATTTCACTGTATCATATTCTATGAAACTGAAAGACAAGTAAATGCAGCCATTCGGGGAGATGTTTTCCAAAAGAAAAAGAGCCGCTTAATTGCGACTCTTTCCTATCTATTCCACACCTTTATATGCTTCCATATAAATTTCTTTCAACTCTGAAATGAGCGGTAATTTCGGATTAGCTGTTGTACATTGGTCTTCAAAAGCCCGTTCTGCTAATACTCCAACAACCTCTTCAAATTTCTCTTTATCGACTCCTTGCCCCATAATACTCATATTAATATTCAAGCTTTTTCCAAGCTCAATAATTGCTTGGACAAGTGATTCCACCCCTTCTGCTGCCGAACTTGCTGGAAGCCCGAGCATTCTCGCTATATGTGCATATCTTTCATCTGCCACAAAGTACTCATATTTTGGGAACAATGCGTGTTTTCTTGGCTTAATAGCATTATAGCGGACTACGTGCGGCATTAGAATGGCATTTGCGCGTCCGTGCGGAATATGGAATTCTGGTCCAATCTTATGTGCTAAGCTGTGATTAATACCGAGGAAAGCATTTGCAAATGCCATCCCTGCAATTGCAGAAGCGTTATGCATTTTTTCTCTTGCTTCTTCATCATTTCCATCTTTATATGCTCTCGGTAAATATTTGAATACGAGATCAATAGCTTTTAATGCTAATCCATCTGTATAGTCATTTGCCATAACAGACACATACGCCTCAATTGCATGTGTTAAAACATCCATACCAGTATCTGCTGTTACATGTGGTGGTACTGTCATTACAAATTGCGGATCAACAATCGCTACATCTGGTGTTAATTCATAATCTGCAAGCGGATACTTTATATTATTTTTCTTATCTGTAATAACCGCAAATGGTGTCACTTCTGACCCTGTTCCTGATGTTGTTGGAATGGCAACAAACTGCGCTTTATTTCCTAATTCCGGATATTTACATGTACGTTTTCTTATATCTAAAAATTTCTGTTTAATGCCATAGAATGATGTTTCTGGATGCTCATAGAATAACCACATCCCTTTTGCCGCATCCATAGCTGAACCGCCACCAAGTGCAATAATTACATCAGGCTTAAAGCTTCTCATCATTTCCGCACCTTTAAAAACAGTTTCATCTGACGGATCTGGCTCGACCTCAAAGAACACTTCAACTTTCACATCATTTGCATGCTTACGTAAATAGTGCGTAACTGTGTCTACATAGCCGTGCTCAACCATTCCTGGATCCGTTACAATAAATGCGCGTGAAATGTTAGGCATATTTGCTAAATACGCCGTAGCATGTTTTTCAAAATAAATTTTTGGTGGCAACTTGAACCACTGCATATTCTTTTTTCTATTTGCCAGCCTTTTTATATTTAATAAATGAGTCGCTGTTACGTTTTGAGAAACTGAGTTTTTCCCATATGAACCACAACCAAGTGTAAGCGATGGAATAAACCCATTATATATATCACCTATTCCGCCTTGAGATGAAGGTGCATTTACAATAAGACGGCAAGCTTTCATACGTAAACCAAATTGTTTTTGTACTTCTTTATTTGTAGAATGAATGACTGCTGAATGCCCTAAACCTCCAAGATTCAACATTTCTTCGCAATATGTAAATCCTTCTTCTAATGAATTCGTTTTTACACAAGCTAATACTGGGCTCAGTTTCTCACGAGATAGTGGATACGCTGCCCCAATTCCTTTAATTTCAGCTACAAGTATTTTTGTATGTTCAGGCACAGTAATCCCAACTAATTCGGCAATATACTGTGCAGATTTCCCTACAATATCACTATTTACTGCACATGTATTTTCATTTATAACGAGCTTTTCTAATTTCTTTCTCTCTTCCTCTGTTACAAAGTAACAATTATTTGCAATCATTTCTGTTTTAACATCATCATAAATTTCTTTATCGATAATGATTGCCTGTTCCGATGCACAAATCATACCGTTATCAAATGTTTTCGATAAAATTAAATCATTAGCAGCTCGTTTTACATGTGCTGATTTCTCTATATAACACGGTACATTACCAGGACCTACACCTAGTGCTGGTTTACCAGTAGAATAAGCCGATTTCACCATACCAGCGCCTCCAGTTGCTAGAACGAGTGCGATACCATCATGGTTCATTAATTGTTTCGTCGCTTCGACAGATGGTCTTTCAATCCATTGAATACAATGCTTTGGCGCACCCGCCTTCACCGCTGCATCATATACTGTTTTGGCCGCTGCAACGGAACAATTTTGTGCAGAAGGATGAAATGCGAAAATAATTGGATTTCTCGTTTTTATCGCGATTAATGCTTTAAACATTGTTGTTGACGTTGGATTCGTTACTGGCGTTACTCCAGCTACTACACCGACTGGTTCCGCAATTTCTATTATTTCTTCATGAGGATCTTCATGAATAACTCCTACCGTTTTATCTTGCTTTATACTATGCCAAATATATTCAGTGGCAAAAATATTTTTTATGCATTTGTCTTCATAGACACCACGGCCTGTTTCTTCAACAGCCAATTTTGCAAGCGACATATGTTGATCAACACCTGCTAGTGCCATTTCATGAACAATGTTGTCAATCTGTTCTTGTGTAAAACTTTCTAATGCTTGTAAAGCTTCTTGACCGTTATTTACTAACGTATCAATCATCTCTTTTACCTCTTGCATTTCATTTACAACTTTCTCTTTGACTACCATGTAAATTTCCTCCTATTCTGTTATCACGGTCTTTATAAGTCCCTATAGGTCATAAGAAGTCCCGATTAGCGAAAAAAAATAGAGTTACCGTCCTACATGAATCCCATTGTTTGTGAAATATTTCACAAGTTTATTCGTGAATAACATTTCATGAATTCAATATACATGAAATCATTTCATTTGTGTATGTATAATTTGTGAAACATTTCACAAATTACATAATAAAAATGCACTGCTCCACATTAGCAGTGCATTTTTATTATGCTAGCGCTTGTGCTAAATCTTCAATTAAATCTTCACCATCTTCAATTCCGACAGAGATACGAATTAATGTATCTGTAATTCCTAATTCTTTACGACGATCTGCTGGGATTGATGCATGTGTCATTTGAGATGGGATAGAAATTAAACTTTCGACTGCTCCTAGGCTTTCAGCAAGTGTAAAGTATTGCAGTTTCTCAAGTACTTTATTTAATGTTTCCTCACTATCTACATCAAATGAGATGATAGCACCAAATCCGTTTGCTTGTTCTGTTGCTAATTCATGGTTTTGATGTGATTCAAGGCCTGGATAATATACTTTATTTACTTTTGGATGATTATTTAAGAATTCAGCAATTGCGCGTGAATTCGTTTCATGTTCTTCCATACGAATTCCTAACGTTTTTAAACCGCGAAGTAGTAAGAAGCTATCTTGTGGTCCAAGAATACCTCCCGTTGAGTTTTGTACAAAGTGAAGGTCTTCTGCTAGTTGTGGGCTATTTACCACTACTAGACCTGCAACTACGTCACTATGACCTCCTAAATATTTCGTTGCACTATGAAGTACAATGTCTGCTCCTAAAGAAATCGGCGACTGCCAATATGGCGTCATGAATGTATTATCAATAATTGTTAATAAATCTTTCTCTTTAGCAAGAGTAGATATTTTCTTAATATCAGTAATTTTTAGTAGTGGATTCGTTGGTGTTTCCACATAGATCGCTTTCGTATTTGGACGAATTGCTTCTACAACTTCCTCTAAGTTTGTTGTATCTACAAATGTATGCTCAATACCGAAGCGGTTTAATACTTTCGTAATAACACGATACGTTCCCCCATAAACATCATCTGTTAAAATAACGTGATCACCTTTTGAGAACAACATAATTGTTGCTGTAATAGCAGCCATTCCCGAACCAAATGCAAATCCAGCATGACCGTTTTCTAATACGGCAATCATTTCTTCTAAAGCTGCTCGTGTTGGGTTGCCTGTACGTGAATATTCATATCCTTGATGCTTACCAACTGCTTCTTGTTTATACGTACTTGTTTGATAAATCGGTACGTTTACAGATCCAGTTGAAGGTTCTCCTATGCGAATACCATGAATTAACTTTGTCTTTGCTCTCATTTTTTATTCCCATCCTTTGTATATGTCTTTACTTAAATAGCGCTCACTACTATCAGGAAAAATCGTTACAATATTTGTACCTGGTGTTGCTTTCTCTGCCTCCAGTAAACTTGCATGAAATGCTGCTCCTGAAGAGCTCCCAACTAAAAGTCCTTCTTTTTGCGCTAATTCTTTTACTCGTAAAAATGCATTTCGATCAGAAATCGTATGAATTTCATCAAAATAAGATGTTTTCAAAAATGGTGGAATGAATTCAAGACCAATTCCTTCTGTTTCATGTGAACCAGCTTTACCACCATTTAAAATAGATCCTTCTGGTTCTACAATAACTGTTTTAATATCTATATTTTTTTCTTTCAAATAAGATGCAGTTCCCATGAATGTACCGCCGGTTCCTGCTCCAGCAACAAATATGTTAATCTCTCCATTCAATGCATTCCAAAGTTCAGGACCTAATGTTTTGAAATAAGCACGTGGGTTTGCTTCATTCGCAAACTGACTTGGAGAGTATGAATTCGGTATTTCATTTACTAACTCTTTTGCTTTTGCAATTGCTCCGGTCATTCCTTGCTCAGTCGGTGTATGCACGACTGTTGCGCCTAGCGCTTTCATTAATTCTTGTTTCTCAATACTAAATTTCTCTGGTACACAAACAATAACGCGTAAATCATGTTGTAACGCTGCAAGTGCCAGTCCAATACCAGTATTCCCAGCAGTCGGTTCAATAATTGTTCCACCCTGCGTGACAAGCCCTTTTTCTAGCGCGTCTTCGATTAATTCTCTTCCTAAACGATCCTTAACGCTTCCACCTGGGTTATAAAATTCAAGCTTCGCAAATAAACGGACCCCTTCTGGAAGTGAAAACCGAGTAATTTCTACAATTGGTGTATGACCAATTAACTCATGAACTCCACGATATACATTCATCGTGTTCTCCCCCTTATTTGCCAATAAAGAAAAGGCAACTGTATGTATTTTCTTTATATGAGACAGTTGCCTTTTTGTTACATTACTTTAACTCTTCTAGTACTTTTACGATAAAGTTTGTAGAATGAAGGGCTGCTTGATCTAAAAATTGATCAAATGAAACATTTGATTCTTTACCAGCAATATCGGAAAGTGCGCGGATGATAACAAACGGAACTTCGTATTGGTGGCACACTTGTGCAACAGCTGCCGCTTCCATTTCTACTGCATAAAGATTTTCAAATTTATCACGAATTGCTGCAACGCGGTTCGGATCACTCATAAATGAATCACCTGTTGCAATCATACCTTTTACAACTTGAATATTCTCTTCAGCTTGCATACATTTCTCAGCTAATGCAACTAATGCCTCATCAGCTTTAAATCCAGGTGGCATTCCTGGTACTTGACCATATTCATAGTTAAATGCTGTTACATCTACGTCATGGTGACGAACTTCTGTTGAAATAACTACATCTCCAACATTTAGAGAATGATGGAATCCACCAGCTGAACCAGTATTAATTACTTTTTCAGGCTTATATTTTTCTAATAAAATTGTCGTTGACATCGCTGCATTTACTTTACCAATACCAGACTTTAACAAGATTACTTCATGTCCTGCTAATAGTCCTTTCGTAAATTCACAACCCGCAACCGTTTCTGTTTCTGCTTGTTCTAATTTGTCACGTAAAATACGTACTTCTTCTTCCATTGCTCCAATTACAGCAATTCTCAATCTAATCCCTCTTTCTATTGCTTAGTTGCCTCCATTACCCAAACGAAATGATTTAATCTCGTAAACGTTACATGGAAGCCATTGTTTTCAAATATAGTCTGCATGATCGGAATACGTGTATAGTATTCCGTTTGCAAATCGTTTGCTAACTGGTGAAAACCTCTTTGTTTTGCTGTTTCAACAGTTTTATCATATGCATCTTGATCTGCAAATATCGTATCAGCAAACACTATTTTACCACCTTTGTTTAGCAATTGACTATACTTCGCAACAGCTACATTTTTTTCATCATCTGTTAAATGATGAAATGCATAGGTGCTTACAATGGTATCAACTGAATTCGGAACTTCAAACGAAAGAAAATCACCTTCTGTAATAGAAAATTCCTTTGGCAATTTCTCTTTTGCAATCATACGCATTTCACGCGACGGTTCTATACCGTAAACTGTACGACCGGCAAGTAATAATTTGTTTGTTAAATTGCCAGTACCAACACCAAATTCTAATACGTTACCAAATGACTTGTTAACTACATCCTCTAAAATGTCCTCATAATGGGCGAAAACTTCTTTATATTGTATATCTTCGCCTTGTACGAATGAGTCGTACGTATGAGCCCACTCATCAAATAAACCATTAAATTCTGTGCCCATAAAAATTCCCCTTTTTCTTATCGGTTTTATCAGTATGATATTCCCTCTTTCTAAAAATGTCAATTGAAATGCACATGGTATTTCCTTCTTTTCTTTGTTACACTGTAGTTGATTACATAGGAGAGGGGGCATCTTCATGTCATTTACCTTTGAAATGTTAGAAGATAAAATAGAATTTTTTGAAGCGGGAGACTTAGCTTCCTTAGAAAGAAAAATTAGTGAACAAATTGATAATAATAAAGCACTTATGCTTGAAGTTCATCACATCTCGCATCAAATGGTTATGGATCCCGAAAGCAAAAGACCGTATTACAGCGCGGTTGTTCATTTTAAATTAAAGAAATTACGCTAACTAAAAAAGAGAAGCTCCTAGGAGCTTCTCTTTTTTAGTTTAGAGTTTGAACAAGCACTGGTTTCCAGCCCTCATTTTCTACCCAATCAATATTTACATAATATTTTTTACCTGATTGCTTATCTTGTACGTTGCCGTAAGCTTTATTCTTACCGTTATTTCCGATTCTATGAATAACTAATTGCTCTACCGGAACGTCAATTGCAGCGGAAATCGCTTGATTCATCTCATTCCAATCTGCTGTACCTTTGTTAAACGTCATCGCAGGTGTTGCACCTTGCTCTGTACCTACTGGCTTCCAAGAAGGTTTCGTATAAGCATCTGTTGCCTTTGGCTGTGTTTTTTCAGCTGCTACTTTCTCATTAGCTTTCGCTTCTTCTTCAGCTTTTTGCTTTTCTTCTTCAGCCTTTTGCTTCTCTTCTTCTTCCTTCTTCTTAGCCTCTGCCTTCTCTTGTTCGTCCTTCTTCGTCTCTTCTTTACCTTTAGCTTTCTCAGCTTTATTTTCTTTTGTTGTTTGCTGAGCTACCTTTTTATCATTAGAAGACGCTTGCTCTTTTGTGTCAGGAACGAACAATTGATATGCTACAATAGCTACTGCCACTAATACAATAGCGATTGCAATATTTAAAACACCGTTTTGACGACGTTTTTGTTGTTTCTGTTGGAATCTAGATCCTCCTGCCATTCTTCAAACCTCCATGCAGTTTTTCATACTTGCTATTGTAACATTAAATCTAGAAAGGTTGAACATTTACAATAATATTTTCATGAAATGAAAACATTTCACTATGAATTGCAAGATTACTTTTCATTCTCTAATCGATGGATTTCTTCTACGATATCTTTGAAAATGGATGTGACTTTATTTACACTGCTATCCGTTTCTATATCAACGACAACTAAAGCATATCTTGGATTTTCATATGGAAAATAACCTGCAAACCAGCGATTGACCTTCATCCCTTTTCCTGTTTGTGCTGTCCCAGATTTTCCAGCGACACTTAGTGGCAACGACCTGAATACTGCTCCTGTTCCTTTCTCTGTTGTTACAACACCTCTTAATAACTCTTGTAATGTTTTTACTGTTTCATAAGAAAGCTGTTTTCCATTTAATTTATGGTTTTCAAATGTAAAAAAGTCACTTCCATTTTTATACACTATTTTTTTAACAGCTTTCACTTCCATTTTTTCTCCATTCCTAGCAATCGTCGCCATCATATTAGCGATTGCTAGAGGTGATATACGTACATCTTTCTGTCCAATTGCTGTTTGCGCTACCGCTTTCTTACTAGTCTTATTTTCCTCACTCCCCCAGATAATAGCACTCTTCTCCTCTGGCATTTGCTCGAAACGCGATGTATGAAATACCGAACCGTTCCAACCAACCTTTCCAACTGCTCCTAAAGCCGCTACGTACGTTTCTAACACCATCTTATCCTTTTGTATTAGCTCGTTACCTAACTGTGAGAATGCCCTGTTACAGCTTCTAGCAAAGCTCCCTTTAAAACTAAGTGTTCCCATCAAAACTTGTGGGTCGTTTTCACCATATAAATCTTTATTACAATTAAATGTGCGATTCAATACATTTATATTTTGATCAATCGCTGCCGCTGCAACTACTGTTTTAAAGACAGAACCAGGAAAATGCGGTGTTAACATTTGATTTTCAAGTGTAGCTTTATATAATCTTTCGTTTTTAACCTGTAAAGATGGTTTGCTAACCATCGCTAGTATTTCATTTGTTTTTACATCAAGTAATACTAATCCCCCTTTCTTTATTTTACTTTTTTCAATTGTCTCTTCTGCTTCTTGCTGCAACTCTTTATGTAAAGTAGTTTGAATTGTAACTGGATAAAATGGATTTCCTGGCGAAGTGTATTTCGCCTGTTTTCCAAAAATCGGTTCTCCTTGCCGGTCCACTTGATACAATACTTTTGCCTCTCCATCAGTTAATAAAAATTCATCAAAAGATTGCTGTAATCCGGAAATACCAATTGGCGTTTGTTTTGAAATTTTTTCTACTTCTCCATATCGCTTTTGGAATTCTCGTTCATTCTCCCCCACTTCACCCACTAAATGATTTGTCCCTCCAGTTTGTTTTAATCGAACTTCAGCCGCTACAATGCCCAATACATTTAATTGATTAATCTTCTCCATCTGCTCTCGTACTAAAGGAAATGGCTCATTTCCTCTTTGGAGTATAAATGCATTTTTTTTATCTTTCATTTGTATTTTGATCTCTTGTCTCGACACACCAATGATATGCGCAATTTTCTTTAACATGTCATTTTTTATTTGTAAAAAAGGAAAAATAATTAAAACTGGGTATTTCTCTTCACCAATTTCTTTATCATTCCGATCTGTAAAATGTCCTCTTCCATTATCTACTGTAAGTGATTGTGTTCGTTGCGTAACGCTTCTTTCGATTAAATTGATATTTCGATCAGTAAAAGATTCAGTATCTATAATCTGTATTTGGAGTAAACGACAAAGTAATAAAAACATCACACATATAAAACAAATTAAAACAACTGTAATTCTCCGTCTTATTTTCATAAAAAAAACACCTCGTCTATTATAGTTTGGACGAGGTGTTTAACCTTTTATACAAATAAAAAAACCACTCGTTTTTACACGAGTGATTTTTATTATTTAACAGAGATAATCTCTACTTGCATTTCTCCGCCTGGCGTTTGAATTGCTACCTTCTCACCAATTTGCTTACCTAATAAGCTCTTTGCGATTGGAGAATCGTTAGAAATTCTTCCTTCGAATGGGTCAGCTTCCGCGCTACCTACGATTGTGTAAGCTTCTTCATCTCCATTTGGTAATTCTTTAAATGTTACTGTTTTACCTAATGTAACGACAGTAGATTCTTCGCCATTATCTTCGATGATAACTGCGTTACGAATCATGTTTTCTAATTGTGTAATACGTCCTTCTACGAACGCTTGCTCATCTTTCGCTGCATCGTACTCAGAGTTCTCAGAAAGATCGCCGAAGCTACGCGCGATTTTAATACGCTCTACTACTTCTTTACGTCTTACTGTTTTTAATTGCTCAACTTCGTTCTCTAATTTTTGCTTACCCTCTTGCGTCATAGGGTATGTTTTTTCTGTTGACATATTTTCCACTCCTTTTATATACCAATCCCCCGAAAAAAGAGGAGTTCCATATGAAAACTCCTCCGCTTCCATTGTTAGCGGAGGTTTCTAGTACCCTTGCACTAGCGGAGTTGTCACATACAACCCCGTATTTCCAATTCTTCTTTTAAAGAAGATATGTATGGAAAGTTGATATAAATATGCCCTCACCTATATATAGATGAGGTTGCATGCTTCATTGTATTCGATAGGAAGGGAAAAAATCCCTTCCTATCGTATATCTTTTACTATGCTATTACAAATTTACTTTTTGTTCAAGAATTGTTGCAATTTTTGTCACCATAATATCAATTGCAACATGGTTTTGTCCACCTTCAGGGATAATAATATCCGCAAATTTCTTAGAAGGCTCAATAAATTGATTGTGCATTGGACGCACAACAGTTACGTATTGATCAATAACTGAATCCATCGTACGACCGCGCTCTTTAATATCACGCTGCATGCGGCGCAGGATACGAAGATCTGCATCTGTATCAACGAATAACTTAATGTCCATCAACTCACAAAGACGTGGGTCTTCTAAAATAAGAATTCCTTCTAAAATGATTACATCTTTCGGCTCAACTGGAATAATTTCTTCTGAACGCGTATGCAATGTATAGTCATATACAGGCTTATCAATTTGCTCATATGCAAGCAACTGCTGCAAATGTTCAATTAACAGATCATTATCAAACGCAAGCGGATGATCATAATTTGTTTTTAAACGCTCTTCCATCGGTAAATGGCTTTGATCTTTGTAATAATAATCTTGCTCCAAGATTAAAATGGAATGACCTTTAAAATGGTCAAAAATCGCTTTCGTTACACTTGTTTTTCCTGATCCTGAACCACCAGCGATTCCAATTACAACAGGCTTATTCGTCCCCATTCGACTACCACTCTTTCTTATTGAAGTATGTTTTTGCGCATCATATTATTCACATACACTGGTTGATCCACTTTGAATTTCACGATTTGCAACGGATGTCTCGCTGCATCTAATTCGTTTCCATCCTCATCCCAAATTTTCTCCACCGTCTGCGTAAAGTTTTCTATTTCTGGTCCAAAGAACTCCACTTCATGTCCTGGTTTGAAGTGATTACGTTGCTCAAGCGTTACGATGCCCGTTTCTTCATTATAATCTAACACTAAACCAGCAAAATCATACGTTGTTTTCTTACTATGATTTCCAAACATTTGCTCTTGATGTCCTGGAACCCCTTCAAAGAATGCAGGAGCTGTATCACGATTTGCACATTTATCAAGCTCATCTAACCATTCTTGTTTAAACTCAAAGTTATCCGGATCCGCACAATACGCATCAATTACTTTGCGATATACAGTTGCTACAGTCGCTACGTAATGGATAGATTTCATACGTCCTTCAACTTTTAAGCTATCAATTCCAATTTCAATCATTTTCGGAATTGACAAGATTAAATTTAAATCTTTTGGACTCATCGCAAAGTGAGCATCTTCTTCTTGGAATAAAGGAAGCTCTTTTGCATCTTTATGTTGTGATACCGTTTGAACTAAGTCATAGTCCCAGCGACAAGATTGACAACAACCACCACGGTTAGAGTCACGCGCTGTCATATGGTTACTTAATGTACATCTTCCTGAATATGCGATACACATTGCACCATGGACGAATGCTTCAATTTCAATGTCCACTTTGTCTTTAATTTCTTTCATTTCTTCATAGCTTGCTTCACGAGCTAATACAAGACGATGTAAACCTTCTTCTTTCCAATACTGTGCTGCTTTCCAGTTGGATAGCGATTGTTGTGTACTTAAATGCACCT
Source organism: Bacillus cereus group sp. N24 (assembly GCF_016483345.1). NCBI lineage: Bacteria > Bacillati > Bacillota > Bacilli > Caryophanales > Bacillaceae > Bacillus > Bacillus cereus group sp. N24. The sequence goes on along the minus strand of NZ_JAEHCA010000017.1, from coordinate 19,798 downwards.
CAACAGAAGGCGCTACACGTTTACACGTCTCAATAATAAGCGGATCTGCAACGATAATTCCCGTTACACCAGCTTTTTCAATCCCTTTTAAATATTCCTCTAGCCCGTCCATATTTTCATTATGTGCGAAAATATTTGTTGTTACGTATATTTTCGCTCCATATTTCTTTGCAAATTCAACGCCTTCTGCCATATCTTCTAGCGTAAAGTTACCTGCATTAGAACGAAGACCAAATTCTTGTCCACCTAAATATACAGCATCTGCCCCATAATGGATAGCTACTTTTAATTTTTCTAAGTTACCCGCAGGGATTAACAGTTCAGGTTTCTTCACAATAACGCGCTTGCCATCGATCACTCGTGAAATTTCTTGTACAGTCATTTCCTACACCCTCCTCGTTTAGTAAACCGTTTCTTTAAAGAAGAATCCTGTATCTAATGGACGATTTACTGGTTGCATTTCTTCTATTTCTTTATATAGATCATCTTTCACGTGATAATACGCATCACGATCTTCCACACACAAATCAATCGCTTGACGATATTTCTTCGTTACTTCAATAATGTATTCAGAGCTTTTTAGTACACCATCGATTTTTAAGCTATCAACTTCAGCCTCGATTAGTTCCTCTAATTCATCGATGAAACAAATATCATTCGGACTCATAATGTGAGTACCATTTTCATCTTCATAAATTGGATATTTATTGTTACGCTCTGGGTCATATAAAAACATATTCTCTTCATATTTTTTCTTTTCAATGTCAAGATTACGTCCTTGATACTCAAAGTAGTTTCCTACTAACGAACGCTTCGATTGGAACATACAAGTCATACCGTGAATTTGCACTTCAAGTTCCACTTCAGCATTTTCTTTTAAATCAACAATTTCATCTAAGCTAAGCTCACGAGCTAATACAGCACGCTTCGCTCCTCTTTGACCCCAGTAGTTACAAGTGAACCAATTTGTTGCTGTCGTTTCTGTATTCCAGTGCAGTTGCATATTTGGTGCTACTTCGCGAACAGCCATTAATACCGCTGGATCTCCGAAGACAATTGCATCTACATGTACTTCGTTTAAAAATGCAACGTAATCTGTTAATTCTTCTACTTTATCATTATGGAACATAGCATTCATTGCTACGTATACTTTCACACCATTTTCATGTGCAATTTTAACAGATTTTTTTACATCTTCACGTGAAAATTCCCCTGCTAAACGTAAACCAAACTTTTGTTCACCGATCATTACTGCATCTGCTCCTGCTTTCGCAAGAGGTTCGATATCCGCCACCGCTCTTGGCGTTACTAACAATTCAGGTTTCTTCATACCTTGGTCACCCTCTCTTTTTACTAACAGCTACTCCATCTCCAATTGGGAAAATCGTTGTATCATATCCTTCATGGTTCATAAGCCATTCATTGTACGTCTTAATACGACGGATTAAACCACGTGTACGTCTATTTTCAATTTTCTCTTTTGTCGTTACAAGACCATGGTACATAACATTATCTGAAATAATTACGCCACCAGGGTTTAATAACGGTTCATATAAGTCAAAAAAGCGACGATATTGTCCTTTTGCTGCATCAATAAAAATAACGTCAAATGTTCCGTGTTCTTTTACTTGTTCACCCGTCTCTAACGCATCACCGTATATAACTGAAATACGTTCTTTTACTGGGGAACGTTCTATATATTCAAGTGCTTTTTCATATCGTTCACGATTGCGCTCAACTGTCACAATACGTGAATTTGGAATAGCTTGCATCATACGAATACTAGAATAGCCAATTGCTGTACCAAGCTCTAAAATGCTTTTCGGTCCAATTAAACGTAAAAATTGCAGCATAAATTCCATTCCAAGTCGATCCATAATCGGCACATGATTTTCTGTTGCATATTCTTCCATTTCAAGAATTAATTTATCTTTTGGATCAATAAATGATAATAGGTACTCGTTAACTGCATCCTCCATAAATGGTCCTCCTTATTTACATGGAGAAGTGCCTCTATGACGTCTTTTCACACATAGAATGCAATAAAAATACAAGCCAGCTTTACCCTTAGCTTGTACGTCCCGTTTTGATATTAAAAACGATTCTTCTGCCAGTTTTTAACCCGATACATTTTACCACAAAAAAGAGGGATGTGCGACCTTTTTCGCTATCCCTCCCCATTTCACTGTTTTTTCGTAATATATTTTTGCTTTAATGCATTATGCTCTTCTAATGTTTTCGCATAGTACACTTCACCACTTGGTGCAGCTAAGAAATAATAATAATCTGTTTGCGCAGGTTCTAACGCAGCTTCCACTGAATGTTTACCAGAGTTCGCAATCGGTCCAACTGGTAATCCTTTCACAACATACGTATTATACGGTGAATTCACCTTTAAATCCTCGTATAATACACGTTGCTTATGCTTTCCAAGCGCGTATAATACCGTTGGATCTGTTTGAAGCGGCATACCTTTTGCTAAGCGATTATAAAAGACACTAGAAATTTTTTGGCGATCTGTAAAACCAGTCGCCTCTTCTTCAATCAGTGAAGACAATGTTAAAAGCTGATGAACATCCCAGTTCTTCGCTTTCATTTTCGCCTCGTTTTGAACAATGATTGCATTTGTTTTCTCAAGCATTGGAATTACGATTTCTTCTAGCGTTGTATCTTTCTTATAGAACGAATACGTCGCAGGATATAAATACCCTTCTAATGGGTATTTAATATTACTATCAAAGATTTTATCCGTTAATAACTTCGGATACTTTTGCTGCATTTTTTGAATAAATGCTTTATCGTTTAATTGACGCGTAACATCATCTTTATTCCACTTTAATTCACTCGCAACCGTTTCTGCAATTTCAGTTACTTGCGCTCCTTCTTTTATCGTCACTTTATACAGAGCTGGACGATGTACATTGCCAGATGACATTTGTTCAATGACATCTGAGGCACTCATTGAAGGATTTAATAAATATGTACCAGCTTGTAAGTTTTTTGATTTAGCCTTTGTATAAAAGCTAAAAACTGTACCGTTTTTCACAGCACCCTTTTCTTCTAAAATTTCACCAATTTTACTAGTAGATGATCCTTTCGGAATTTCTACTTCAATCTCTTTTTTATTCCCGCTATCAACTGGTCCTAATGCCGATGAAATATACGCATAGACTGAACCACAAACTAAAAGCAGTGCAATAATCGAAAATAAAAAAATGCGTCTACGCTTCTTTTTCACTTGATTCTCTATCAAAACTCTTCCTCCTTATTCAATTGTAGGCCATATGTACGTCTTTCTATACAACACGATGAAAAATCACAATAAACTTACCTATCATTTTTTGACAGATATTTTATTTTTCTACAATCCGTCTCATTATACTACAAAGGATTACACAGTTTCGACAAAAAATCTTTCATTTTACATATAAAAAAAGATGGACTATATATCGTCCATCTTCTCAGCACTTATTATTCAGCTTCTTGCTCATCAGCTAGAGTGTTGAACATTTCTTGTACCATTTCCCACTCTTCTTCAGATTCGATTGGAAGTAAAGTTCCGCCCTCTTCTTCATTTTGCTCATAAGCCATTGCATCATAAATTTGGTCTCCATCTTCGTCTACTTCACCGATTGGAGAGAAGACTACATATGATTTTTTGCCAAATTTTTCAGCATCAAAAGTGAAAACAATCTCACATAAATGTTCGTTACCTTTTTCGTCTACAATTGTAATTTGATTTTCTTCCATTTTGGTCACCTCTTATTTACTATCTAAAAATCCTTGTAAGATTACGACTGCAGCCATCTTATCGATTACTTGCTTTCGCTTCTTACGGCTTACATCAGCTGAAATGAGTAGACGCTCCGCCGCCATCGTCGACAAACGCTCGTCCCACATTACAACGTCTAATTGTAACAGCTCTCGTAGGTTTTCTGCAAATTGCTGGCACGCTTCACCACGTGGGCCAATTGTACCATTCATATTTTTAGGTAAACCTACTACTATTTTGTCCACATTGTACTGCTTTACTAACTCAGAAATACGGTCAAAACCAAAGTGACCTCGTTCTTCGTTAATCTTGATTGTTTCCAATCCTTGTGCTGTCCAGCCCATTTCGTCGCTCATTGCAACTCCGACTGTTTTTGTACCTACATCTAAACCTAATATCCGCATAAACTACTCCTCACGATGATGTTTCAAGTAAGACTTCACAAGCTCTTCAATTATCTCATCACGTTCAAGTTTGCGAACGATGCTTCGTGCATCTTTATGGCGAGGTATGTATGCTGGATCTCCACTTAATAAATAACCGACGATTTGGTTAATCGGATTATAGCCTTTTTCTTGAAGTGCATCATACACAGTTAAAAGTACATCATTTACATGGACACTCTGTTTTTCATCTTGAATGCTAAACTTCATTGTTTTATCAAAACCGTCCATTTCAAGCACCTCACTTATATAGTAAGTATAGGGAGAAGAACTTCTCCTCTCCCTACCATTGTACACTACTATCTCTTTATTTTGAAACAGATTTAACGTACTCTTGTACAAATGCTAAAGCTTCTTCAACTTGTGCTGGGTTTTTACCGCCCGCTTGAGCCATATCAGGACGGCCACCACCGCCACCGCCGCAACGAGAAGCTACTTCTTTCACAAGTTTACCAGCATGGTAACCTTGGCTAATTAAATCTTTCGTTACGCCAGCTAAAATGTTTACTTTATCGTCATTTACAGACACTAATACAACAACTGCAGACTCTAATTTATTTTTAAGGTCATCCATCATCGTACGTAAGTTGTTCATATCTGCAACATTTACTTTCGCTGCTAATACGTTTACGCCATCAACTGTCATTACTGAATCAGTTAAGTTTCCAGCTTCGATATTGCTTAATTTTGCAGCAAGGGATTCATTTTCTTTTTGAAGTTGTTTCACTTCAGCAAATAAGCCATCAACTCTCGTTAAAATATCTTTCGGATTTGTTTTCATTTTTCCTGCTGCTTCTTTTAATAAACCTACTTGATCGTTCATTAATTCGTATGCAGACTTACCAGTTACCGCCTCAATACGACGAGTTCCTGCACCGATACCAGACTCAGCAACGATTTTGAAAATACCGATAGAAGCTGTGTTATCAACGTGACAACCACCGCAAAGCTCTAAGCTGTAATCGCCTACTTGTACAACGCGTACAACATCACCGTATTTTTCACCGAATAATGCCATTGCACCCATTTCTTTCGCTTCTTCGATTGATTTTTGAGAAATCTCAACGTTAATACTTTCCCAAATTTTCTCGTTTACGATACGCTCAATTTTTTCTAATTCGTCAGCTTGTACTTGACCGAAGTGAGAGAAGTCAAAGCGTAAACGTTCAGAAGTTACAAGAGAACCTGCTTGGTTAACATGCGTTCCAAGTACATCTTTTAACGCTTGGTGTAGTAAGTGAGTTGCTGTATGGTTTTTCACAACGCTACTACGGTTTTTCGTATCGATAACAGCTTTTACAGCCGCACCTTTCGTTAATGTACCTTCTTCCACAACTACTTTGTGTAAGTTTTGACCATTTGGTGCTTTTTGTACATCTTTTACAACAACTTTCACGCCATCAGCAAGAAGGTAACCACGGTCTGCAATTTGTCCGCCGCTCTCAGCATAGAATGGTGTTACATCAAGCATTAACTGTCCTTCTTCACCTGCTTGTAAGCTATCTGTATACTCACCGTTTTTCACAAGTGCAACAATGTTACTTTCTGTTGCAACTGTACCGTAACCAACGAATTCGCTCGCTACTTTAACTTCACCAAGTACACCGCCTTGAACTTGCATAGAATCAACGTCTTGACGAGCAGCACGTGCACGCTCACGTTGTTTTTCCATTTCAGCTTCAAAACCTTTATGGTCAACTGTCATACCAGCTTCTTCTGCATATTCTTCTGTTAATTCAATTGGGAAACCGTACGTGTCGTATAAACGGAACGCATCTACGCCAGAAATAACAGTTGTTTTTTCTTCTTTCGCTTTTGCAATAACTTCAGCTAAAATTGCTTCACCATCATGAAGTGTTTCGTGGAAGCGTTCTTCTTCATTTTTCACAACTTTTGCGATGAAATCTTTCTTTTCCAGTACTTCTGGATAGAAGTCTTTCATTACTTCTCCAACAACCGGTACTAATTCAAACATGAATGGACGGTTGATGTTTAATTTCTTAGAATAACGAACAGCACGACGTAATAAACGACGTAATACATAACCACGGCCTTCGTTAGATGGAAGAGCACCGTCACCAACAGCGAATGTTACTGTACGAATATGGTCAGCAATGACTTTAAACGCCATATCTTTTTCTAAGTCTCCATTACGATACTTCTCACCAGAAATTGATTCTGTTGCACCAATCATTGGCATGAATAGATCCGTATCAAAGTTCGTAGGTACATCTTGAACGATAGATGTCATACGCTCTAGACCCATCCCTGTATCAATGTTCTTCTTAGGAAGTGGTGTATATGAACCGTCTGGATTATGGTTAAATTGAGAGAATACAAGGTTCCATACTTCTAAGTAACGCTCGTTTTCTCCGCCCGGATATAATTCTGGGTCACTAAAGTCATTACCGTAAGCTTCCCCGCGATCATAGAAAATCTCTGTATTCGGTCCACTTGGTCCTTCACCGATATCCCAGAAGTTTTCTTCTAAGCGGATGATGCGCTCTTTTGGAACACCCATTTTCTCATTCCAAATTGTAAATGCTTCTTCATCTTCCGGATGGATTGTAACTGATAGTAATTCTTTATCGAATCCAATCCACTTGTCGCTCGTTAAAAATTCCCAAGCCCAAGTAATTGCTTCTTCTTTGAAGTAATCACCGATTGAGAAGTTCCCTAACATTTCAAAGAATGTATGGTGACGAGCTGTTTTCCCTACGTTTTCAATATCGTTTGTACGAATTGATTTTTGAGCATTTGTAATACGTGGATTTTGCGGGATTACGCGTCCATCAAAATATTTTTTTAATGTTGCTACACCACTGTTAATCCATAGAAGAGATGGATCTTCATGTGGAACTAGTGATGCACTAGGTTCTACTGCATGTCCTTTTTCTTGGAAAAAGTCTAAAAACATTTGACGAATTTGTGCGCCTGTTAGTTGTTTCATTGTATTTTCCTCCTTAAATATAAAAAACTCCCGCCCCTATAAAAGGGACGAGAGTTAACTCGCGATACCACCCTAATTATGAATTGATTATTATAACAATCAATTCATCACCTCATGGTGCCGTAACGTGGCAAGACGGCAGTGATTAGCTGCTCTCAGGATTAGCTTTCTGTTACCCTTCATTTAAAGCTCCTTTCAGCCAGTGGAAGCTTCTCTCTACAAATGGACTGTAACGTACTTGTTCCGTCATTGATTTAATGTATTATATGACTAAATATAATAGAATTCTCTTAAGTTTGTCAATGTAGATAATCATTTATATTGTATCAATTGTTTATTACTCATAGTTACTCTACTATTCATTCTTAACAGCCTTTCAATATATTATGCATTTATTACTAAATAGGAATCTCCTCACAAAAAATACTTTATACAAATTTCTAAATATTACATTATTTGTTATAATTAAATTATTAACAATAAAGGAGCGATTACAATGACAACTTTATTGAATCAAGCTAGAGAAATGTTAACAACTGATGAAAAAATCCTTTTTTATGCAGCATGCTCATTAAATATATTTATATATCATTCCGTCGCAAGGCCAGGACTGTTAATCTTAACGAACAAAAGGCTCTTCTTTTATGGTCCTGACGTAAGCAAAAAACCAATATTTGAAGAGTACTCTTTCGCAAAAATTTCTAATCTAAAAGAACAGAAGCGCCTTTTCAGCAATCAAATTGTATTTATGTATGATACGGAATGGAAAAGAATAAAACATATTCAAACAACTGATGTGAGCTCTTTTGTTCAAAAAATAAAAAATCAACTCCCTAAATAATTATATGATTAGCCCTCTATTTTTTAAATAGAGGGCTTCATTTTAAACATCTTCTCTTTTCCAAAGAGGCCTCACATGAACAATCACTGTACGAATAACTGCTAAAATCGGAACCGATATTAGCAATCCTACAATCCCGGCTACCTCTCCTCCAACTAGTAATGCAAGCATAATAATAACGGGGTGCATACGAAGCGACTTACCAACGATGTAAGGCGATAAAATGTTACTTTCCAAAAATTGCAAAATAGCAATTGTAATCCCCGCCTTAATGAGTAGACTCGTTGATACCGTTGCCGCAATCATCAACGTGGGAATCGCCCCTAAAATAGGACCAAAATATGGGATTATATCCGTTACCCCAATAATAATGCCGAGCAGCAATGGATATTTCATACCGATAAACCAAAAAGAAAGAACAGATACTCCCCCTAATACTAAGCAAACAAATAACTGTCCTCGAATATAACTTCCGAGTGATTTATCAATTTCTTTCGCAAGCATTTGACCCGTACTACGCCACTTACTCGGAACTAGTTTCCAAAAGATATGATAAAACTCACCGTAATCTTTTAATATGTAAAATACAATGAACGGAATCAAGAAAATAATGAGCAATGAATCCAGTACACCACGGGCTGTGCTCATAACTTTATTTAAAAGCGTTTGTATCTTCATTTCTACACCAACGAAAATTTGCTTTACCTTTTCATGAATAAATGATGGGAAATTCGCCGTTTGTTCTGTAACGCCATCCATCCAAGAATCATACATTTTTGTAAACTGCGGAAATTGTTCATTAATTTCTTGTAACTGTTTAATAACAACTGGCGTTCCTTTATAAATCCCATAGCCAATCCCGCCAAAGAACAGGATGTAAATGAGCAAAATAGCGAGTGTGCGCGGCATCCCTTCCTTATGAATTTTTTCAATTAAAGGATGCAATAAATACGCAATAAAACAAGCGATAAGAAACGGTGTAATCGCCACTTTACATACAAAAATAATCGGCGCCCATAGTGGCTTGATCTTTAAGAAAACAAGCAAACAAAGAAATACAAGTAACAATAATCCTAAACGGTATATCCAAATGATTTTAAGATTCTTCACACGAAAAACCTCCTCCACCTTTATTTTGAAAATAAATAGGGTAGGTTATGTGCAAAACTTTTAAAATCTTTTCATACAGACCATACTGTTTTGTAAAGACGTACATATACATAACATAACAAGGACAACCATCCCTGAGAATGCAGCATGAAACAATATAATCAGGAGGACTCATAATGGTTTTATTTATGCTCGTATTATCAGCACTTTTTATGATTCTTGAATGGGTTTGTATCGGATTTGGTATTTGGAAAGGTTTCTTTATTCGTTCCTCACGAAAAGAGAGGGCGAAGCAATTATTTCATTACGGAATGCTTGGTGTTGGGTGTTACGGCCTATCTTATCTCTTCTCTGAAATTGGACTTTTATATTTGCATACGAGCGCATAAAAAAACTCCCTTATCATGAAGGGAGTTTTTTACGTTTATAAATAAGATTTAATCATCTTACGTGCTTTTTTCATATTGCGTTTTGAAAATACATCTTGCTTGCGAGCATATTGATATGCTGCAGCTCCAACACCTAATGCGATTAATGAATTGCGTAGATTCAAAGTAAATCCCCCTTTTCGTTATCCGATCGTTCTTTCGTTCTCATCAAATAAATCATCAAGAGAGCTTAATGAACCATCTTCCTCTACTTGATGCGTATGGATTTTCCCCTTTGAAACCGATAATTCGATATAACAATTCCAGCAATAAAATTGGTTGACACCTATTTTTCCGATGTCTTTCCCTTTGCAATTTGGACAAATAAACATATGGCTTTCATCTCCTTACAGTCTCCCAGATTCTATTCGCCATTATGTCCAAACCGCATTCATTTATACATTGCTGGAGCCTTTCAACGTTATACGTTTGAAAGTTTCACTATATAATTTCACCTCGTTACATGAAATCATACGGTGAAATGTTTTCCACGTCCATTTCCTCGCCATTAACCGTTACCATCTGCACCTCTCCTTGTGATTCTTGCAAACGACCAGCTAAAGTCGTTTGACGCATTGCATCGTCAAGGCGATTTACACCGGATTGAAAAGCCGCTTCCTCCCCACAAATAATAAGGAATTTCTTACTTCTTGTAATGCCCGTGTAAATTAAATTACGACGTAACATACGGTAGTAGCTCTTTACAATCGGCATAATAACTATTGGAAATTCACTACCTTGTGATTTATGAATCGAGCAGCAATATGCATGGGTAATTTGATTTAAATCCGGCTTTGTATACGTTACTTCGATTCCATCAAATGAAACGATAATCATGTCCTGTTGCTCAACATTTTCTTTTGCATAAAACACCGAAACAATTTCTCCAATATCACCATTAAATACTTGGCTTTCCGGCTGATTGACTAATTGAAGTACTTTATCACCTCTTCGATACACAACGTCACCGTAGGCAATTTCTTTACTTTTTTCTTTTTTCGGATTAAACACTTCTTGAAGAGCTTCATTTAACACATTAATACCTGCTGGTCCGCGGTACATAGGTGCCAACACTTGGACATCTCTTGCGCTAAACCCTTTCGTCTTCGCGTTTTCACATACTTTTTTTACAACTTCAACAATTTGAGCCCCTGCACAGCTGATAAATGAACGATCTTTTTTATTTTGCGCTAAATCCGGTGGAAGTGTTCCGTCTTTTATCGCATGGGCAAGCTGAATAACAGACGAACCTTCCGCCTGACGATAAATTTCTGTAAGTTTTACCGTTGGAATGGCTCCTGCATTTAATAAATCTTTTAACACTTGTCCAGGTCCTACAGATGGCAACTGATCTTCATCACCTACAACGATAACTTGAATATTTGTCGGAAGTGACTTGAATAGCTGATTTGCAAGCCAAATATCTACCATCGAAAACTCATCAATAATGAGTAACTTCCCTTGAACTGGATCGGTTTCATTACGCTGGAAAGACCCTTCTGGCGTCCAACCAAGCAGACGATGAATTGTACAAGCAGGGAGCCCGGTAGATTCACTCATTCGCTTCGCTGCTCTTCCTGTTGGAGCCGTTAATAATATTGGAAATGGATTATCATCACTGTATTCATTCGGATTTAATGATACCCCATGCAAGGACGCGTACATTTCAACAATTCCTTTAATAACTGTTGTTTTCCCCGTTCCTGGTCCACCTGTCAATAACATCATCGGCTTATGAAGTGCCGTTTGAATTGCTTCTTGCTGAAACGGTGCATACTGCACCTTCAGCTGTTCTTCAATTTCACCTAATGTTTTTAACATTTCTGCTTCAGGAAATGAAGGGGTTTCCTCTTGATTCATAAGCCTACGAATAGACTTTACAACACCTTTTTCAGAGTAAAATAACGATGCTAAGTACACTCGTTCTTCTTCAATGATGACTTTCCCTTCACTTTGCATCATTTCGACACAGCCTATAATGTCTTCCTCAGTCACTCTACCTTCTTGATTATTTAAAAGTGACATCGTTTCTCTTACAAGTTGATCTTTCCCCATATAAACGTGGCCGAGCTGCAGTGAAACATTCTCTAACGTATAAAAACATCCCGCACGTACACGGTCATCATGATTACCCGATATACCTAACGCACGTCCTATATCATCTGCTCGTCCAAAACCAATCCCGTCCACTTCTTCAATAAGTTGATATGGATTATTACGAATCACTTCTAATGTCATTTCTTTATATTGCTGATAAATTTTAATAGAAAGCTTCGTTCCAAAACCGTAACCATTTAAAAAGCTCATTACTTTCTCTAACCCTTGATGCTCCACAATTGTCTCATATATTTCCTGTGCTTTTTGTTTGTTAACAACACCATTTAACGCATCAGGATCATCCATAATTTTAGAAATGGCATGCTCACCAAGGTGATCTACGATTTTTTCAGCCGTACGCTTTCCAATCCCTTTAAATAAATCGCTCGCTAAATATTGCACCATACCTGCTTTTGTTTGCGGCAATTCTTTCTTAAACGTTTCAACTAAATATTGTTTCCCATACTTCGGGTGGTCTTTAAAATGACCTGTTAATGTAAACACTTCATCTTCATGCATACGGGGAAAATGACCGTTTATCATTACTTTTTTTTCGTCGTATGTTTCATTCGTTTCAATGATTTTCATACTGACAACGGAATAGAGGTTTTCTTCGTTGTGGAAAATGGTATGAAGAACTTGCGCTTTTATAAATTTTTTCTCTTCCTCAAACAAATCCATGGCATGTTGATTTCCCATCTTTCCTCTCCTTCCCGAGTTCTTTTCACCTTAATGAGCAGTACATCCCCCACCTCTTTCACAATCTTTAGATGAGGGGTAACTGCGCATTAAACTATCATTTCACTTTATTCAGCTTCTTGCTCTAATAAACGAATACCATTACCAGCTAAAAAGTGGTCTGGCTGAATTTCAGTTGCTTTCTTAAATAAAGTAAGAGCCTTCTCGTTATTTTCTTCAAATACGTACGCAACACCTAAATTATAATACGCATCTGCATGCTCTTCATCCATTTCTAATACCTTTTCAAAATAAGGTTTTGCCTCTTGAATATGTTCTAGTCGCGCGAAGCAAAGTCCGCATTGGAAAACAGCTTCTACATCGCCTTCATCTAATTCCGTCGCTCTTTGTAAAAACGGTAATGCAAGACGATCATTTCCAAGTTGCACATGTGTAATACCTAACATAAATGTTACATCAGCTGACTGTAAGCCCGATTGCATTGCTTGTTCAAATACAGATTTTGCCTCTGCAAATTGCTCTTGACCGTAATATACGTTTCCTAAGCCATAATAAGCAGCCGCAGATTTATCATCTAACTCTAATGCACGCTTATAAAATAAAATTGCTCGTTCACTATCACCTAATACATCTAATAAATTCGCAAAGTTAATATATCCAAGCGCATCTTTCGGATTTTCTTCGATTGCTTCTGTAAAATTTTTAGCTGCTTCTTCCCAGTTTCCTTCTTGCATATATTGAATACCTGTTTCAAGTTTGTTTGACATGTCCTTCACCTCTACAACAAATTATAACAAAGAATGTATTTTCCAAGCGAACGAAAATTCGCTTTATGTAAAAGAAACCTCTAACCGCTAATCGGCAGAGGCTTCTCGTTTTATCCTAAATAATCTAATTTCTTACCACTATGATATACTTCATCAATTGTAGCGCCGCCTAAGCACTCATCTCCATCATAGAAAACAACTGCTTGGCCTGGCGTAATCGCACGAATTGGCTCATCACAAAGAATACGAACTGTATTTTCATCAACAATTTGAACCGTTACTTTATTATCTGCTTGACGATAGCGGAATTTCGCTGTGCATTTAAATTCTGTTTCTTTTGCTTTGTTACTTACCCATCCTACATTCGTAGCGATAACTTCATCACCATATAGAAGTTCATTATGGAATCCTTGATCAACATATAAAATGTTGTCTTTTAAGTTTTTCCCAACAGCGAACCATGGATCACCGTTACCACCAATACCAAGGCCATGACGTTGTCCAATTGTATAGTACATTAAACCATCATGTTTTCCTTTCACTTCACCAGATAACGTTTGCATCACACCTGGTTGCGCTGGTAAATAGTTACTTAAGAAATCTTTAAAGTTACGCTCGCCAATGAAGCAAATACCAGTACTATCTTTCTTCGCCGCTGTCGCTAAACCAGCTTCTGTCGCCATTTCGCGAATTTGCGGTTTCTTTAATTCACCTAATGGGAACATTGTTTTTGATAATTGCTCTTGGCTTAATTGATTTAAGAAATACGTTTGGTCTTTATTGTCATCAACGCCGCGAAGCATTTTATATTCGCCGTCCATATAAGCAACACGTGCATAATGGCCTGTCGCTACATAATCAGCACCAAGCGCAATTGCATGCTCTAAAAATGCTTTAAATTTAATTTCTTTGTTACACATTACATCTGGGTTTGGTGTACGACCAGCTCGGTACTCATCTAAGAAGTACGTAAATACTTTGTCCCAGTATTGTTTTTCAAAGTTTACTGCATAATACGGAATACCGATTTGGTTACACACTTCAATTACATCATTGTAATCTTCTGTTGCTGTGCAGACACCATTCTCATCTGTATCATCCCAGTTTTTCATAAAAATTCCGATCACATCATAACCTTGCTCTTTTAATAAAAGAGCTGCTACAGATGAATCGACGCCACCGGACATCCCGATGACAACGCGTGTTTCGTGAGGTAGTTTGTTCATCATGTCACCTCCCATGCTAATTTTGTGTTAATCGCTTCACGATTTTCACTGTTTCGTACGCCGCTTTTTCAATTTGCTCTTTCGTATTTCCAAGACCGAAACTAAAGCGTACGGATGAACGTATTTGATCGGAGTCTTTTCCGAACATCGCCACTAATACATGTGATGGATCAATCGAACCAGCTGTACAAGCAGAACCACTTGATACTGCAATGCCAGCTAAATCTAAGTTCACAAGAAATGGTTCAATGTTCATTCCTGTAAAACTGATATTCAACACATGTGGTAAGCGATATTCCAAGTTTCCGTTTACCTCGAAAGTAATGCCTTCATTTTTGAAGACAGATACCATTATATCTTTAAACTCTTCATATTGGGCATTTTTTTGCTCACGAGTTTTTTCAGCTAAAAGAATTGCATGTTGAAGTCCGACAATACTAGGTACATTTTCAGTACCAGCACGGCGTTTTCTTTCTTGCTCTCCGCCTATTAATAACGGTTCAAATTTCAAATTTGCACTAGCGTATAAGAACCCTACGCCTTTTGGCCCGTTAATTTTGTGCGCTGAAATTGATAATAAATCAATCCCAAACTCTTTCACATTTATTTCTACTAAACCGTAAGCTTGTACCGCATCTGTATGGAAATAAGCTTGATGCTCTTTTAGCAGTTTTCCTATTTCCGCAATCGATTGCATCGTCCCTACTTCATTATTCCCAAACATAATAGATACAAGAATTGTCTCTTCTGTTAATGCCTTTTGTATGTCAGAAAGTTGAACACGCCCCGTTTCATCGACAGGTAAATATGTCACTTCAAACCCTTCACGCTCAAGCAATTCACACGTATGCAAAATCGCATGATGTTCAATTTCCGTCGTTATAATGTGGTTACCTTTATGACGGTTTGCGCGTGCTACACCTATAAGCGCTAAATTATCAGCTTCTGTACCACCGCTCGTGAATATAATTTCATTCGGGTTCGCATGGATGCTTTTTGCACACACGCGTCTCGCCTCATCTACTGCATGGCGCGCTTGACGTCCATAAAAGTGAATACTAGACGGGTTTCCGAATGTTTCTGTCATATATGGAATCATCTTTTCGACCACTTCTGGGTGAGTCGGAGATGTCGCAGCATGATCTAAGTAAATGCGTTCCATTAAATCTCCTTCTTTCCAAATCGTTTCACAAGGAATTAAATGTAAAACATATAGCCCCCGTGATTTTCTTCCTCATAACGCACTAAATCTTCTAAAGTTGTACTATCTAACACTTCTTGCACCGCATCTCGAACACGCATCCATAATTGGCGCTGTGCTGGTTCTTCTTCTTCTATCATTTCTACAACACTAATTGGACCCTCTAGTACACGAATTACATCCCCAGCTGTAATGTTAGCCGGTTGATCAGATAATACATATCCGCCATATGCACCACGCGTACTCTTTACAAGACGAGCGTTACGAAGTGGTGAAATTAATTGTTCTAAGTAATGTTCCGATAAGTCATGTGCCTGTGCGATTGATTTTAATGAAATCGGACCTTCACCAAACTTTTTTGCAAGATCGATCATAATTGTTAAGCCGTAGCGGCCTTTTGTTGAAATCTTCATCTATTTTGCACCTCTTTTCAAATTTTCACTTCTATTGGTTATATCTTATTTATAAAAAACACAATTTAAAATCCTATGAAATTATAGCATAATATAGTATTATAAGAAATTTCAACTTGTGTATCAAAATGATAACATAAAATCACATTGAAAAACTCGGAAATTATTACAATTGAAAGAAAAATGAAAATATTCATATTTATCTTTCCCACAAAACAGCATCCTATTTCAAATTCCACTAAAAAAAATGATACGATAGAATGAGATTATATAGTAAGGGAGACGGTAAAAATGAAACAACCACTCGCACATCGAATGCGCCCTACAAATATTCAAGAAATTATTGGACAACAGCATTTAGTTGGTGAAGGAAAGATTTTATGGCGAATGGTCCAAGCAAATCATTTTCAATCTATGATTTTATACGGTCCTCCAGGTACAGGAAAAACATCAATAGCTAGCGCAATTGCGGGAAGTACTGGAACACCGTTTCGCCTATTAAATGCTGTTACCCACAATAAAAAAGATATGGAAGTTGTCGTACAAGAAGCGAAGATGCATCGACACCTCGTTTTAATTTTAGATGAAGTTCACAGGTTAGATAAGGCGAAACAAGACTTTCTATTACCTCATTTAGAAAGTGGACTCCTTACTTTAATCGGTGCAACGACGAGTAATCCATTCCATGCGATAAATTCTGCTATCCGAAGCAGATGTCAAATCTTCGAGTTACACGCACTAACAGAAGATGATATTTTAATTGGTTTAAAACGAGCTCTTGAAGATAAAGAAAAAGGGCTTGGGGAATATGATGTAACTGTTACGGATGAGGCATTACATCACTTTGCAAATGCATCAGGCGGAGATATGCGTTCAGCTTATAATGCACTTGAATTAGCTGTTTTATCTAGCTTTACAACCGACGACAAAGCTGCGGAAATCACGCTAGAAATCGCAGAAGAATGCTTACAAAAAAAGAGTTTCGTTCATGACAAAGGTGGAGATGCTCATTATGACGTATTATCGGCATTTCAAAAATCAGTGCGCGGAAGTGATGTAAATGCAGCACTTCATTATTTAGCACGCCTTATTGAAGCTGGTGATTTACAAAGTATCGGTAGACGCCTTCTTATTATGGCATATGAAGATATCGGACTTGCTAGCCCGCAAGCTGGACCGCGCACACTTGCAGCGATTGAGTCAGCTGAACGAGTTGGATTCCCAGAGGCACGCATACCACTTGCAAATGCCGTTATCGAGCTATGCCTATCACCAAAATCAAATTCAGCTTATAAAGCACTTGATGCTGCATTGCACGATTTACGTAACGGTCAAACAGGTGACATTCCAGGTCATTTAAAAGACAGTCACTATAAAGGCGCTGAATCGTTAGGTCGAGGCATTGGATACTTATATCCACATGACCATCCAAATGGGTGGGTACACCAACAATACTTACCTGATAAAATAAAAAACAAGCAATATTATAAACCGAAAACAACAGGGAAATTTGAGCAAGCACTTTCTACTGTTTATGAAAGATTACAAAGTTCGAATAAAACGAAAAATAAAGGGTAACATAAACGAAAACGTCACCATTACGGAGGCTTCGCTTATGAAAACACGTCAAGATGCATGGACAAGAGAAGACGATCTCCTTTTAGCAGAAACTGTTTTACGACATATTCGTAGCGGCAGTACACAAATCAAAGCATTCGATGAAGTTGGCGATGCTTTGAACCGCACTTCAGCAGCTTGCGGTTTTAGATGGAATGCTGAAGTACGAGCGAATTACGAAGTTGCGGTACAGATTGCAAAAAAACAACGTAAAGAATTAAAACGTTCTGAAGCTAAAATAGAAAAAGAGCAGTTTACACAAACTCGGCAGCTCGTAATCGATGCCGAGTTTTCAGAAAATATCACGCCAAGTCAACAGGAACTTACAATGCAAAATGTCATCTCATTTTTGCAAAACATGGAACATAATAACCCTTCAACCGCAAAGTTGCAAACTGAAAATGAGGTATTACAAGATCAGCTTACTTCCTTACAAAAAACGAATCATGAACTTGAAGCAAAATTAGCGGTACTCACAAAAAAACAACAAGCAATCGAAGAAGATTACGCAATGCTTGTTAGAATTATGGATCGTGCTCGAAAACTTGTTTCGGTTGAAGAACAAGAAGAACAGATTGCTCCCATTTTCAAAACCGATCAAAACGGGAATTTAGATATTATTTATTCTGCAGAGAATTAAAAACAGGGATGTCACTTTTTTGATTAAGTGACATCCTTGTTTGTTTTCGGTGAACCGTATATAGATATATCGGTAAATGAAATTATATCAACGATTTTTCGAATATATCTATCGTAACTTGCAATATATCAACGATTTTTCAAATATATCTATCACAACTTGCAATATATCAACGATTCGACAAAGAATATCGATTTAACGACAAAAATTGACAATAACATTTCTCCCTGTCATACAAGGAAACTCCTAAAATATATTGGATAATTTTTACTGTAATGTCATTATAACCATATCCCTTTGAAGGGATATGGTTGCTATTTCATTAATAATTTTCAAAATAACTCTTGGCCTTCTCGTCCTGACTTTAGCTCTTTTCACCATTAACAGTCTAAAAAATACATCCGCCTATAAATCAGATAAATATGATCATTACTTATTAACCTTACTTACATTTGAACTAGTAGTGATGCAAATATCAATAATTCTTTAAAACATAGAAAAAGCATATATCCGAAATGGATATATGCTTTCCTTTTATTCTTGCCCTACACGCTTCACTTCTACATTTTTAATACGCTCACGTACAACGTGACTTGCCATAATTAAGCCTGCCACAGATGGTACGAATGCATTTGAAGAAGGTGGTAATTTCGCCTTACGAATTTTTGCATTTTCGTCTGGTACGATTTCTTTACGTACTTCTTCACGAATTACGATTGGGTTTTCGTCAGAGAAGACAACTTTTACACCTTTTTTAATACCCTCTTTACGAAGCTTCGTACGAATTACTTTCGCAATCGGATCTGTATGTGTTTTAGAAATGTCCGCAATACGGAAACGAGTTGGGTCCATTTTATTTGCTGCACCCATACATGAGATAATTTTAATTTTACGACGTAAACATTGTTTAATTAAATGGATTTTGAACGTAATCGTATCAGATGCATCCACTACGAAATCTAAATCGTGTTTAAAGAACTCTTCATATGTTTCATCTGTATAAAACATTTCTAATCCAATTACTTCACATTCCGGATTAATGTCTGCAATACGCTCTTTCATTAATTCTACTTTTGAACGCCCTACAGTAGATACTAAAGCGTGAATTTGACGGTTTACGTTTGTAATATCTACAACGTCTTTATCAACTAATACGAGACGTCCTACACCAGAACGCGCTAACGCTTCAGCTGAAAATGATCCTACGCCGCCAATTCCTAAAATACCGACTGTACTATTTTTTAATATTTCAAGTCCTTCTTTACCGAAGGCTAATTCATTACGTGAAAATTGATGTAACATTCAGCTCTACACTCCTATTACAAAAATGGTCTACCATGTATTCTAGCGTTTTTCCGACTATTTGTATAGAAAAAGTTATAGAATTCCTAAAAATACATATTTCAAACAAAAACATAGTATAAACCGGACTTTTATTTCTTCCTACATACACGTTTTAAAAGGAGGATTCAGAGGGCCGAGCAGATCGAGGCGCTGAAGCTAGGAGGAGCGCAGTATAGCTTTACTACTCGAGCACCGGACTGGCGAAGCAACGACGAAATGCGACAGTTATCTAAACCGGACTTTTTAAACT
>NZ_JAEHCA010000168.1:0-233 GCF_016483345.1 Bacillus cereus group sp. N24 | reverse complement strand
ATGACATGTTCCGTCATAAACAAGGAGGAATTCACGTGAAAAGGGGTAGAGAATATTCTTCTACGTCAATGGAGGATTGCAGTTAGATTTCTTCAACGTATTCGATTGGAGAATAGCAACTTGGAACAATTTCAATTTTAGGTCCTACAAGAATGAAATACTCTAGTGTAATTAGTTTAATGCAGTTATTTACAAGAGAGTTTACATCATGACATAAAAAGTAAATGAGAGTA
>NZ_JAEHCA010000167.1:0-234 GCF_016483345.1 Bacillus cereus group sp. N24 | reverse complement strand
ACTAACGATCTATATATCCTATGGTAGAATGTAGCACCTTCTAAAATATGCGGTTGAATAAACGGCATGTTCGCTGCTGTAATTACTACAACAGGAGTTTAGTAGCGCGCAAATTTCGTAATAAAGTTTTCTGTCGGTGCTTATTTACTACTTGCATTTTGAACTAAATCTAAAATTATAGATACAGTAGATTCACCAAAGTCTTTAGTAACTTCAATAGTTAATACACCATTT
>NZ_JAEHCA010000166.1:0-234 GCF_016483345.1 Bacillus cereus group sp. N24 | reverse complement strand
TCCAATATGACGCAGATCACGATGAGCCAAGTGCGTGCTTCGGATTTGATTTGAAATTATACTATCAATTTTTAGCTTTATACTTAAATGATGTTGAATTCCAAGGTGAAACAAATGAAGAAGAGGAAGAATATGGGCCAATTCATCATTTAGCGCACTTACTTTATCATATTGTAGAAGATGGGAAGTCAATCGAAGTGTAATATACATATTTGAAGCTGTCCAATAATGGAC
>NZ_JAEHCA010000165.1:0-234 GCF_016483345.1 Bacillus cereus group sp. N24 | reverse complement strand
AATTCCGAAAGCGAAAGAAACGATTGCGAATATGGATGGGGATATTGCGGTAATTCGTAATCCAAATTCGATGCTGGTACTTGTGAATAAAAGTAGGCGTTTACCAGCTGGGTATAGACCGCCAGATTTAGTTATTCCGAAAGTACGTTACTCTAGTGAGGGGGATCAAGAAAAGAAAAACATGAGGATAGAGTCAGCTAGAGCGCTTGAGCACATGTTTCAACAAGCGGATAA
>NZ_JAEHCA010000164.1:0-234 GCF_016483345.1 Bacillus cereus group sp. N24 | reverse complement strand
GTAGAAGGAACGAAGACATGGAAAGACGGAAATGCGAAAGATCGTCCGGAAATGATCAAAGTAGACTTACTACAAAACGGTAAAGTAGTAGATACAAAAGAAGTAACAGCGGCAACAGAATGGAAGTACACATTTGAAAACCTAAAAGCATACGATGCAGAAGGTAAAGCATACAAGTATGAAGTGAAAGAGCAAGCAGTACCAGGATATGAATCAAAAGTAAGTGGTACTGAC
>NZ_JAEHCA010000163.1:0-235 GCF_016483345.1 Bacillus cereus group sp. N24 | reverse complement strand
GACGCCCTCCGATCCAACCCCGTGTCCAGCCGGCTAGCGGAGCTGGCTAAGACTCAGACGGAAGCGGAGCGATGCAAACAGGTTGGCACCAGGTAAACGGAGCGTGGTATTACTTCAACGGAAGCGGAGCGATGCAAACAAGTTGGCACCAGGTAAACGGAGCATGGTAGTACTTTAACGGAAGCGGAGCGATGCCTACAGGGTGGCAGCCGGTAAAGGGAGCAGGGTAGTACTT
>NZ_JAEHCA010000162.1:0-236 GCF_016483345.1 Bacillus cereus group sp. N24 | reverse complement strand
CTATTAATATAGAACCATATAATCTGACCCAAATCGGAATATCAGACACAACTATCGTCTCTAAATATCCTTGCTTAATCTTCTAACTCTCTTAAAATTGTAAAAAGAAAAAATGAAGCAATACATCTATACGCTTCTTTCGCATTATTCGTTGACTTGCTTTGGTGCTTACACAATCTAATGAAAGATTGTTCAACCATATGAACAAGAGACTTACTGCAATCTTTGTAATGTAA
>NZ_JAEHCA010000161.1:0-236 GCF_016483345.1 Bacillus cereus group sp. N24 | reverse complement strand
TGTCTCACGTTTGAAATTAAATTCTCGAATCTATAGTAAGAATGATGAACCAGAGTATTTTCGATATGGAATAGTGAATAAAAGAACACTCTATATTCAGTTAGATATGGAAGAACTCATGAATCAATTTCTCCATGGTCAAACAATCGAGATTTCAGAGGCATACATTGGACAGTATCAAAAATTACCAGCTCGTGATATTATTCATCGATTAACAAAGGAACAAACAGAAAAAA
>NZ_JAEHCA010000160.1:0-236 GCF_016483345.1 Bacillus cereus group sp. N24 | reverse complement strand
GGGAAGTGGCTCAGCTTGGTAGAGCACCTGGTTTGGGACCAGGGGGTCGCAGGTTCAAATCCTGTCTTCCCGATATTGTTTTTGGGGCCTTAGCTCAGCTGGGAGAGCGCCTGCCTTGCACGCAGGAGGTCAGCGGTTCGATCCCGCTAGGCTCCACCATTAGTTCTTTGAAAACTGAACGAAACAAACAACGTGAAACGTCAATTTTTATTTTTAGATGCTAGACAAACTAACTT
>NZ_JAEHCA010000159.1:0-238 GCF_016483345.1 Bacillus cereus group sp. N24 | reverse complement strand
GAAAGTGCGCGTCTTGCACTGCGTGTTTCATTTTTCCATTGGGGATTACATCCTTGGGGACGATATGCGTATGTAGCGTTATGTATTGCGTACTTCACTTTTAGAAAAGGAAAAGCAAGTACCATTAGTGCGACAGTAGGTCCGTTATTTAAGGGCGGGGAACATGGGCGAATTCCTCATACATTTGATGTGTTAGCTGTGTTCGCGACTGTGTTTGGTGTTGCGACATCATTACGTC
>NZ_JAEHCA010000016.1:0-134120 GCF_016483345.1 Bacillus cereus group sp. N24 | reverse complement strand
TCCTTGTGGTGCTTTCGTCTCTTTTAATGTGTACTTCCCTGGTTCTAATTTCTGAGAGATTACTTTACCTGTTTTATCTGTTCGTAATGTCTCTACTTTTTTACCATCTTTATACACTTCGAATTCTGCGTCTGATAATACTTTCGCTTTATCATTCGCATCTACTTTTACGATTTCGAATTGACCTGTTACTTTTTCGTTCGTCACTTCTTGTTTTACTACTTCATTCGCTACGATGTTTACTTCTACTGTCACTTCCAGCGCTTTATAACCTTCTGGCGCTTTCGCTTCCTCTAACGTGTATTTTCCTGGCACTACGTTTTCGAATTTCACAACACCATCTTTATCTGTTGTTTTCGCCTCTCCAACTACTTGACCAGATTCATTCTTTAATTTAAATTCTGCGCCCGCTAGAACTTTTCCACTTTCTGCATCCTTTTTGATTACTTGTAAGCTTCCTAGTTCTTTCGCGTTTTCCACTTGTACTTGTACTACTTTATTTGCTTCCACAACGACTTCAATTTCTTCTTTTAACAACTTATATCCTTGTGGTGCTTTCGTCTCTTTTAATGTGTACTTCCCTGGTTCTAATTTCTGAGAGATTACTTTACCTGTTTTATTTGTTCGTAATGTCTCTACTTTTTTACCGTCTTTATACACTTCGAATTCTGCGTCTGATAATAGTTTCTCTTTATCATTTGCATCCACTTTTACAATTTCAAATTGACCAAGGCTCTTACTATTCGTTACTTTTACATCAATAACTTTTTCACCGTCAACTGTTACATGAATTACTTGTTTTGTTAACTCATAACCTTCTGGCGCTTTTGTTTCTTGTAACGTATATTCCCCCGGCACTAGTCCGTCTACTTTTACAGTTCCGGACTCATCTGTTGTAATTCCTTCTTTTACAACATTTCCTTTCGCATCTTTCAATGTAAATTGTGCGCCTGCTAAACGTTTCGTTTGATCTTTATCATCCATTTTAATAATTTGTAGAGAACCTAAGATTTTTTCGTTTTCTGCCTCTACTTTTACTACTTCTTTCTCGTTTTGAATTGTTACTTTCCATTCTTTATTAGAAAGTTTATAGCCCGTTGGTGCTTTCGTCTCTTTCACTGTGTATTCACCTAATGGTAATTTCGGTGACATCACTTTTCCACTCTCATCTGTTTTCAGTTCCGCTACCTTTTTACCATCTTTATACACTTCGAATTCTGCACCTGATAATACTTTCGTTTTATCATTCGCATCTACTTTCACAATTTCGAATTGACCTGTTACTTTTTCATTCGTAACTTCTTGTTTTACTACTTCATTCGCTACAACATTTACTTCTACTGTCACTTCTAGCGCTTTGTAACCTTCTGGCGCTTTCGTTTCTTCTAACGTGTATTTTCCTGGCACTACGTTTTCGAACTTCACTACGCCATCTTTATCTGTTGTTTTCGTTTCTCCAACTACTTGACCACTTTCGTTTTTCAGTATAAATTCTGCGCCTGCTAGAACTTTTCCACTCTCTGCATCCTTTTTGATTATTTGTAAGCTTCCCAGTTCTTTCGCGTTTTCCACTTGTACTTGTACTACTTTATTTGCTTCCACAACGACTTCAATTTCTTCTTTTAACAACTTATATCCTTGTGGTGCTTTCGTTTCTTTTAATGTGTACTTCCCTGGTTCTAATTTCTGAGAAATCACTTTACCTGTTTTATCTGTTCGTAACGTATCTACTTTCTTACCGTCTTTATACACTTCAAATTCTGCGTCTGATAATAGTTTCTCTTTATCATTTGCATCTACTTTCACGATTTCGAATTGACCTGTTACTTTTTCAGGGATTTTTTTATTCAACACATCTACAGTAATTACTTTATTAGCCTCTACATTTACAGGAACTGAACTAGATGATAGTTCATATCCTTTCGGGGCTTCTACCTCTTTTAATGTATATGTTCCAACTGGAAGTTGTTTTAATAAAGCTTCACCTTTACTGTCTGTAATAATTGTTTCGACAACTTTCCCATCTTTATCGATAACATCAAATTTTGCACCTGGTAGAAGTTGACCAGATTCATTATCTTTTTTCAACAATTTAAATTGGCCATTTTCAACTTTTTTCGTATTCTTCATAACAAGTTCAATTACGTTTGTACTATCAATTGTTACTTTTACTGGTGTATCAACTTTTATATATCCTTCTGGTGCACTAATTTCTTTTACAAAATAATCACCAAGTGGTAAATCTTTAACTTCCGCAATACCCTTTTCGTTTGTTGTAACAGTAGCCACAACAGTATTATCTTTGTCTATAACATCAAATTTTGCGTCTTTTAAAACAATGTTTTCATCGTTTTCATCAACTTTTTTAATTTGTAAATTTCCTTTTTCAGCTGCTGGCTTATTCCATTTCGGCCAGTTAAATTTAAAGTTATGAACCTCAAATCCATCTCTTTGGTGTAATCCTCCAACATAGGCTTGTCCATTAATAGAACCACCTTTTGTCTCTACAACTGCATTAGGTGCAAACACACTACCTACTACACCATAACCTTTAGTTGTTATCTTTGTAGCATTAGGAAACACCCAAATTACCTTACTAGCTAACTCAGTAAAAGATGAATTAGGGTCGTATGCTTGAGATGTATTAATTAAGTCTGTTGCCATCCCAGTATTTCTTGTATCATACAAAATTGCACCGCCACCAAAACTCACTTCTTCTGCATCTGAATAAATAACAATGAAGTCTTTATTCTCTACATTTGGAAGATAAACGTCTTTTACATCAAATGTTTTCTTTCCCGTTTGGCCTGAAGAGACATAAATATTAGGGTTGTTTACATCTTCACCGATTCCAAAGCTCATATTAAGTGTTGGCTTATCAGTGTGTAATTGGCCCGCATCCCCGATTACACCATCAACGTCTTTTCTAAATTCTTTAAACTTAGCATCAATCTCCGCTTGCTCTTTATAAGAGATACGGTCATATGATGTTTTCATTGCGCCATCTGGGTCACCGTCTTTTGTCATCGCCACTGTTCCATCTTGAATAATTACTTGTCCTGCTCCCGCTTTCGTAAATTGACCACCTAATAATAATGATGGATATCCTTCATCTATCCATGTTGCTCCAGCTAAGTTATTTGCTCCAGTTGCAGCCGCTACGACTGTATAACTTGATGCGTTCATATTTTTCTGAACAGCCATCGCACCTTCAATATCCGCACTCGTTGCACTATGATCTCCAAAAATGATGGCGTTGTAATAAGATACATCACCTAAACCTTTTAATTCTGTTGTAGCTGCCTCTGCTTTAAATGGTAAATGGATTAAAAAATTCATACATATTAGTAATACAACTATTAAACTACTACTTAACTTTTTAATTTTTTGATTAAATGATTTCCTCAAGAAATTCATTCCCCCTTTTAAACTTCCTAAAATCATAAAAAGAAACACATTTCATATGTGCCAGATCTTACTCACATTAACTTAAAATAATCCATTTAAATAAAACAAAGAAACGCTACAACTAATTAATAAAATTACTACAATTCATTTTTGAAATAATACGTGAACTACACTATCATGCGGAAATGTTTTACATACGGGAGCCCAATAAAATTTATCTGAAGAATATTTCATGTGGTGTAACTATTTTGGGAACATCATCCACTTTACATTAGTTTTCTAAAGGATTCAAGTGAATTGTATAGATTTCATACACAATTCACAACCTAAAACGCTTTCATTCCTTTTAGTAAGTTCAACAAAAAAACGTAGCCACAAAGCTACGTTTTTCTTTCATCGTTTCGGTGTATTTTTATGGTTTTTCAAAAACGGAAGTGGGAATTGCTTACGGAAATGCTCTTTAATCATATACTCCACACCGTTCTCACTATTTGAACGTGTAATCCAATCTGCCGCTTGCTTTAACTCTACAGGCGCGTTCCCCATCGCTACCCCAAGTCCAACGTTTTCAATGACCTCTAAATCTTCCATGCTATCCCCAATCGCAACCATTTCATTTAGCGAAATATTTAAATGCTCTCCAAGCAACTGTAATCCGCGTAACTTTGATACATTTTGTGGCAAAATTTCTATTCGTTTTGCGTCACATTCAACATACTCTATATCTTGGAATGCTTTTCTTAGCGTAGTTAGCCCTCTTTCCTTTTCACCTTTACTATGGAAAACAACATCAATTTTTGGTGCCGCTACCGGATGATCACGAAGCGCATCGCCTAACGAATCTACAAATTGAACTGGATAAAATAACGGATCTGCGCTTGATAATACAGTACGCGCAATTAAGTTTGGTGTATTTCTCTCCCGGTTTCCGATTGAAAACCGCTCATGAGAAATGCGTACATTACAATCAAAGTGCTCTAACACTTGCACAATGTTAAAAGTCTTCTCTTCAGATAATCTTCTTTGAACGTACGGCTTATCTAACGTTGCTGAAACGAAAGCACCACCATGTGTCACTAATATAGAATCTAATTTTAACGCCTTTGCTACTTTATGAGCGGATTGAAAATTACGACTCGTAAATAATGTAACGTATACATCTTTTCTTTTCACAAATTCAATTGTTTCTCGTAATCCTTTTGCGATTTTTCCGTTATTGTATAGTAGTGTCCCATCTATATTAAGAGCTAGTAAGCGATAAATCATGTCGCACTCCCCCTCTTCGCTGTTGTACTCTATCCATAATTTATGAAATAAATGTAGCAAATAGAACGAGTTAGAATTACTACTGAAAATTTGGTTTACTATATACATATACACTCAGTAAAGGAGATAGTACAATGCAGGCACCACCTTCTTTTTACGAAGGCGACACGTTAGAAGTCGCAAAGAAATTACTCGGCCAAAAACTCGTTCATATTGTAGACGGAATAAAACGAAGCGGAATCATTGTAGAAGTAGAAGCATATAAAGGCCCAGATGATAAGGCCGCACATAGTTACGGCGGCAGACGGACAGATCGCACAGAAGTTATGTTTGGTGCACCAGGGCATGCTTACGTATATTTAATTTACGGTATGTATCATTGTTTTAACGTCATTACAGCGCCAGTTGGCACCCCGCAAGGCGTTCTCATTCGAGCCCTTGAGCCGGTAGATGGGATCGAAGAAATAAAACTAGCGCGCTACAACAAAAACGACATTACAAAAGCACAGTATAAAAATTTAACGAACGGACCTGGAAAACTATGCCGTGCACTCGGAATTACTTTAGAAGAACGAGGCGTATCATTACAAAGTGACACATTACATATTGAACTCGTTCCAGAAGAAGAACACATATCATCACAATATAAAATAACAGCAGGACCTCGTATTAACATCGATTATGCAGAAGAAGCTGTGCATTATCCGTGGCGGTTTTATTATGAGGGGCATCGGTTTGTTTCAAAGAAATAAGCGATATCAACGATTTTTCAAATATATCTATCGTAACTTACAATATATCAACGATTTTTCGAATATATCTATCGTAACTTACAATATATCAACGATTTTTCGAATATATCTATCGTAACTTACAATATATCAACGGTTCGACAAGAAATATCGATTTATCGACAAATAATAACATTACGAATAAAAGAAGACTGTTCCAAAATGGAACAGTCTTTCCCTCTTACTCTGCACCTTCCGCAGTCGCAATATCATTTTCTAAGTTTTCTCTTGATAATTCAGCCGCCATAAAGTCAGCTGTTTCTGGAAGTGCTAAATGCATATGAGCTTTTTGACAAATTTGGATCGTACAGTTTTCAACAACATAGTCGAAAACATGTCCGCCCCCGCGAATTTCATCATCAATATAATGTAAGTGGAACCCAGCTACACCAATGCCTTGCGCGTAATCTGGTGTCCAAAATCCAGCTAGCGTACCTTCTGTATGTTTAAATGAAAAGATCGGCTGTGATTTCGTCACTTCAACGAGCGGTGTATACGGTTTTTCTTGTCTCGGAACGGTTCTCGTTCTTACTTCACGGAATGTACCGTCCATTCGAATAGCGTAGAATAAGTTTTTACTCGGCATTAATTCATGTAATAACGCTTCAACTTCTTCACGATTCATCGGACGCTCTACCGTATAACTCATTTCTTTTTCAAAAAACGTTACAGTCGCAAATGGCGTTGTTTCTTCTGGCTCTACTTTTTCTGCTGAACCGTCTGAACGTAAATGATAAAATTCATTATCAAATGCAATCATTTCACCATCTAATTGATCAAATGTGCCGATGCCGAAATCACCATGTTTTTTCAAATCTTCAAAGCTAATCACACCATCATATATACCATCTAATAGCGCAAGCATTGTAGATGTTTGATATACTTCATTACTCGTTTTCGTTTTTTTTGCATCAATATCAATTAATTGCGCAACAGTCATCTCAAATCTGCCTCCATTAGTTTAATTGGTTTGGTAATAATTTTTCGCTTAATTTAATGTTGTCACGATAGTCAATTGGAATATCAATAATGACAGGACCATCTGCTGCTAATGCTTCTTTTAATACCCCTTCTAATTCATCAGGCGTGTTAACACGAAGACCTAACGCCCCGAAACTTTCTGCATATTTCACAAGATCAACATCGCCAAACTCTGTAGCTGATGTTCTACCGTATTTCATCATTTGTTGGAACGCAACCATATCATATGTACCGTCTCTCCAAACGAGATGTACAACCGGTGCATTTAAACGTACCGCTGTTTCTAACTCCATCGAAGAGAATAAGAAACCACCATCACCTGACACGGAAACAACTTTTTTTCCCGGTTCAACTAAAGTAGCGGCAATTGCCCAAGGTAGTGCAACACCTAACGTTTGCATACCGTTACTAAATAATAGTCTACGTGGTTCATAAGAACGGAAACATCTCGCCATCCAAATAGAATGGGAACCGATGTCACACGTAACAGTTGTATCGTCACTAATTAAAGAACGAAGTGTGCGAATGACTTGAAGCGGATGCGTAACACCTTCAGAAGCGCGGTTTGGAACTTCTGCTTGCTCTGATAACTTCGCGCGCAATCGTTCTAACACTGCTTCTGATTCTGTGCTTAATACAAGTTTCGGTAATTTTTCTGCAATGCTATTTACAGTTAAAGCGATATCGCCAATTAATTCACGCTCTGGTTGGTAATCATGATCGATATCTGCTTGATGGTCATCAAGATGAATAATCGTTCTGTCCCCAAGTTTATTCCAAAATTTCGGATCGTACTCAATTGGATCATAACCGATAGAAATAACGAGATCCGCTTCTTCTAGTAAAATATCACCTGGTTGGTTACGGAATAATCCAACGCGGCCGAAGAAATGATCTTCTAACTCACGTGAAATGGCACCAGCTGCTTGATACGTTTCAACGACAGGAAGTTCTGTATCTGCAATTAATTCACGAACAGCTTTTGTCACTTCATTTGTGCTCGCTCTCATACCGAGTAAAATAACTGGTAATTTTGCTGACTTTATTTTTTCTACTACATATGTAATTTCATATGTGGGAGCGATTCCAAGCTGTGGCTTAGAAAGCGCACCAATAGACTCTACAGTCGTTTCCGCAGTCATAACATCTTGCGGAAGACTTACTAAAGTTGCTCCCGGATTTGTGGAGGTAGCACTTCGAAATGCATTTGATAGTGCTTCTGGCACATTATCAGGATGCTCTACTTCTACGCTATATTTTGTGATTGGTTCGAATAGTGCAGCATTATCCATAGATTGATGCGTACGTTTTAATCGATCCGTACGTGGAACTGCACCAGCTAAAGCAACAACGGGATCACTCTCCGCATTCGCAGTAACAAGACCTGTCGCTAAATTTGATGTCCCTGGTCCTGAAGTTACAAGACACACACCCGGTTTCCCTGTTAATCTACCAATAGCAGCTGCCATAAATGCTGCGTTTTGTTCATGACGACAAACGATTAACTCTGGTCCTCTTTCTTGCAGTACATCAAATACAGAGTCAATCTTCGCTCCTGGAATACCGAAAACATGTGTAACACCTTGTTTAATTAAACAATCAACAACAAGATCTGCTCCTTTTGTTTTTGTCTTCACGTCGTTTGCTTTTACACCTGTACTCAAACTAATCATCCCTTTATTTCATAATGTGTGTAATAAAGATTTTAATTTCACCTAGTTAATTAACGTGGTGAAGTATCATTTATCATTATATTACAAATGCATTATTTTTCCAACAATATGAATTTGACAGTATTTTGACAACCCTTAAAGAATACGCTTACAATTAATTTGTTTTTTAAAATAACATTTACTTTTAAACTTAATTCCCTAAACAAAAAAGACGCCCCATAAAGGAGCGTCTTCCACTATTACGCTTGTTGCGCGCTATATAATTCTTCAAGTGGCTTCATGATAATTTTGTTAACGTCGCCGATTACAACGTTTAAGCGTTGCTCAGTTTCCATTAATTTTGTAATTTTAGCATCTTGTTGAATACGAGCTACAACTTCTTGTGCTTGTTGGTTGTCTTCTTCAGTAATTTCTTGGCCTTGCATCATTTTTTGTTGTAGGCTAAGTTGCATCGTACGGAACTCTTCAAATAAGTTCTTTGAAGCTGCATCTCCTTGTACTGCCGCATAGCTCTCTTTTAAAGTTTTGAAGTCTTCGTTTTCAGCGATTGCTTTTTGTAATTCATATGCTACATCATGAATGTTTTTTGTCATTTTATTTTTCCTCCTTTAGAAGGCTAGCGCTTTTCGCTCACACTGCCTTTTAAGTGCATTTACATACGCACCTCTTCTTACCATATCAAACTATGCAAGAGATGTGAAGAAATTTCACTCTTATTTCTATGTACTTATCTTTACTACCTAAGGAACAACAGTAACAACCCTTGCACGAGTCCAATCATTCCGCCTAATAAGGCACCTAAATACGTAATCATTTTCAGCTCATTTTTTGTAATGGACAGAACTAAATCTTCTAGTCTCTCTGTTGAAAATGTAGACACTTCTTGCTGGACAATTTCCGCAAGATGTAGATTATTTAGTATGGTCTCTACATTTTCTGTCCCCCACTTCAAGCCTTTCGTTACTGCGCTTGGAACCACTTTTTCAATGATTGTTTCTCGAACTGGCGCACACACTTGCTGTACAGATTGGTTTAAAAACTTACTCACTGTTTCCTCAACTTTAACTGCAGACAATATGGAGCTTACAATCATTTCTTTTTCTACAAACGTTTCTAATTCTTTTACATCTCTTTCCTTTAACTTTTCCCACTCTTTTTGCAGTACATTAGTTAAAAGCTTTTCCGTACCATCTTGACCTAAAAATTTAATTACCTCTGGCTGCACACGATCCACTACACTTACATTCCCTAGAAACATCCCGACTAAGTTAAGTAATGTTCCACGAGAAGCAAAGAAATCATCAATCATTTTTGAAAGGCGCGCTTTCCCTTCTTCACTTTCAAAAAATTCAATTCCTCGCTCTAAAATAAAAGCCGAGACATTTGGAATTGCATTCTCTATTTTTTCATGTACAGAATGAGGTAAAGCTTGTTCCCATGTATATGTATAGTACTCCGCTAAAAATTCCTGAACTTTTTTTGTAATCACATGCTCGATTTTCCCGGTCGCCTCTTCTTCTACATGTGCTACATTCCATTTTTCTAACATATGTCGCAGTGATTGTTCATTCGTAATGACTTTATCCACTTCCACTTGCACCCAGTGAATTAAACTTTTTTGAAACTCTTCATTTGTTAGCTTTTTTCCGATTCCTTCTGGCGTTAACAAATGCTCGACTACCATTTTCCCTAATTGAACAGCAAGCTCATCACGTCGCTTCGGAATTAATCCAGGTGTAAATGGCAATTGAAACTTTCCAATATAAATAGGGCGATGGGGACGAAATAACATTTTTATCGCTAAGTGGTTCGTATATCCTCCAATAATTGCTCCGAGCCCTGTCGTCGTTAACATATTCAACCATATATTCATTACAATCAACCTTTCGCTTCTCCAAAACTATAGCATATCATCATACGGACAAAAGTATAATGGTATAAAAATGTATTTGCAATATATAGCTTCGCCTATTATGCCAACACTTTGTTAGTAAAGGAGTGATTTCGTTGGTTCTCGGTATTTTAACTTCCCGACCTCATTATGAGCAAACGTATTACACCGAAATCGCCAAACGCGCTCGGCTTTATCATAATGTCGTTGCCCAGTTTACACCATTTTGTATTGATCCTAAAACAGACCTTGTTTCTGGTCTTATTTATGATACAGATACAGGAAAATGGAAAGAGCAAACATTCCCTATTCCTTCTTATATATACGATCGTTCTTCTTTTAACGAGGATACAGACTTTGAAAAAGCTAAATCAATTATTTATTCATTACACAACCGTCCTTCCACTACCTTTTTAAATAACACACTTATTGACTTAAGCGAACTACATGATTTATTTCTTACTAATAAAAAATTATCTCCTTATATACCAAAATTTGAAATAGCAACGATACAAAACATTTTCAAACTTTTATTAAAAACAAAAGATATTATTATACGTCCTACTCATACACATTCCAATGAAAGTCTGTACCGGATCGCTTATAAAAATAAAACGTTTCATATCGATACAATACATGACGCATATCATACTTCTACTCCAATCAAACGGACAGATGAGTTTATATCTTGGTACAAATCTAACATACAATCAACACGTTATATCACCCATACGATGCTACAACCACCGAACCAACTAACGTATCCACTCCACATTCGAACCATTTTGCAAAAAAATAAAGAACAAAAATGGAACGTTATCGGTCAATTTATACAAAAAAGCTCATTTCCGAACCAATTTTTACTTTCCGTAACGGATGATTCCTCGCTGCATTCATTATCAAAAATTAAATATGTACTATCTAATACCGGTGTGCAACTATTACAAGACGCTTTACACGACATTATAAATGAAGTGTTTCAAACATTAGATCAATCTTATTCTTCTTTATTCGAACTAGAACTTTCCACAATTATGGATCAAAAAGGGGCGATTTGGCTTATGTATGTCAACACGATTCCCCCTTACGAACGTTACATTCATCATAATGATTCGTTAGCTGAAAAGATCTTTCACGGACCACTAAAATTTAGCCGCTTTACACCATAACGAAAGGAGGGAATCCCATTTTGAAAGAGCACATATATACATTAAACATTTCAGATGAGCATCCAAATAGTATTACTTTACCTTACATTTTTTCTATTACACCACCTATTACATCCCTTTCCTTCGGCAGACGCCATGTTGCAAGTGAAGAGGTAAAAATTCATTATTCCTTTACTCGAGAAATTATGATTGGAAAACGAATTGCAGAAAAACTTTTACTCCCTCATTCCACTACCATTCATGCCTTTACACAAAATGAAACAATTATTTTCGGACCATTAGTCGGTATTTTCACAACTGGTTTTAACGATGACTCACCTATTCCTTTAGGAAACCGTTCCACATCTCTCAGTGAGTTACTAACACCACCATTTACATTACGACCGTTCGTATTCGTTTTTGGCGTTCAACATATAAACTGGGAAGAAGAAACGATTGATGGGTATTTCTTTCAAGAAGGAAAATGGCTAAAGAAAAAAATTCCTTTGCCCAATGTCATTTACGATCGACTACCAAATCGTAAAGCAGAAAATTATAAACCAATCGTTAGAGCAAAAAGGAAATTAGAACATGACTATAACATTCCATGGTTTAACCCAGGATTTTTCAATAAATGGGACGTTCATCAACTTCTCATGAAGGACGATTCAATTGTGCCTTTATTACCAAACACAGAGACATTTCAGCACTTCGAACAAGTAGAACGGTTTCTTGGCACATATAAATCAATTTACATGAAACCGATACACGGTAGCTTCGGAAGAAATATTCATCAACTATTTTATTCTCAAACAGAGAATTGCTACTACTGTCGTTATCGCGAAAATGAAGAGAATAAACTAAGAAAGTATCAATCATTAGAAACACTTCTGAACCACGTATTAAAAGGACATGATTTAAAGAAGTTTATCGTACAGCAAGGTATATCTTTACTTCGCTTCGACGGGCAACCTGTTGATTTTCGCATTCATACAAATAAAAACCATTTCGGTAATTGGGTCGTCAGTGCCATCGTCGCCAAAATTGCTGGCAAAGGTAGCTTAACTACACATGTAAATAGCGGTGGTGATACAAAATTACTACAAGAACTTTTTCCAGATTCAACGAAACAAGTTCAAATTGAAAATAAATTAAAACAAACAGCCTTGCAAATAAGTTACGCGCTCGATGGGCAAGTAACTGGGAACATTGGAGAAATCGGTTTTGATATTGGTTTAGACATGCAGGAAAATCCTTGGCTATTTGAAGCAAACTCAAAACCTGGGCGAACTGTATTCCAAGATGAAAAATTAAAAGAACAAAGTGAACTGACGCGCCAATTATTTTACGAATATGCTATCTACTTAACTGAACATTCTTTGCGCGATGCAAAAGAAAAAATGTCCCAAATGAAATTAGGGACTTCATCAAACACCGAACATATCCCTGCTCCTATGATTCACTCACAAATACGAAAACAAAAACTTCCACCTCATTCATAAGGTGGAAGTTTTCTATTTACACAAGTTTTACTACAACCTCCGTTTCCACGTTACATACTCCGCAATAAAAAATATGATTGCAATATTCTTGTGAATGATTATGTGTTAATCCATCTACCTCACTTAATAATTCCTGATCCATATACGCACTATAATCGTCTATGTAATCAACAGTTTTCCCATAATCTTGGAGTATACCTTGGCAATTTTGACAAGAATATGTTTGTGATTCTAATGCGTTACAAAGCGGGCAAATCCCCATCATGATTCCTCCATACATTATCGTTTAACATCATTTAAAGACTTTCTTTTTAGGTTGAAGAAAGCATCTAGCCATGAGTAGATACGGTCAGTTCCTTTCCTTTCCATGCCCCATCCTTAGTTAAACTAGAAATGAGAAGTTACTGCCTTTTAGTTTTTATATTACTAAACTGCAATTGTAATGTATCTCACTTTCATAAACGATTAATAAAAAGCTAATTATTAGCTCTAACATAGCAGGATTCAAAGAGAACACCATATTTAATATCGCTCTTAGTTTAGCCTTCTTTCTTAAAAATACAACGATTACTCTTATTTCATAATTTACGAAATCACTACATTTTTTTGACAAAATTTACAAATTATTATTTTGTATATCTTTCTAGGTAACATCCATACTATGAGTACAAACTTAATTACCGATGGATTAGCGCCAAACGGGGCGATAATATCTGGTTCAAATCCAGCTAGTCCAACCAAAAAAATTTTTATAACTCTAAGGAGGATATATTCCTATGGCAAACCAAAATTCTTCAAATCAATTAGTAGTACCAGGAGC
Source organism: Bacillus cereus group sp. N24 (assembly GCF_016483345.1). Lineage (NCBI taxonomy): Bacteria > Bacillati > Bacillota > Bacilli > Caryophanales > Bacillaceae > Bacillus > Bacillus cereus group sp. N24. The sequence continues at coordinate 120,640 of NZ_JAEHCA010000016.1, read as the reverse complement.
AACAGCTGCAATCGATCAAATGAAGTACGAAATCGCTCAAGAATTTGGTGTACAATTAGGAGCAGATTCTACGGCTCGTGCTAACGGTTCTGTTGGTGGAGAAATCACAAAACGTCTAGTTGCAATGGCTGAGCAAAGCCTTGGCGGATTCCAAAAATAAATATATATGGCAAAAAGGTCTCAAGGCATATGCCTTGAGACCTTTCTTAATTATTGAAGCATTTGTAAAAACTTCTTCGTTCGTTCTTCTTTTGGATTTGTAAATACATCTTCTGGTATACCTTGTTCGACAACGACACCGCCATCCATAAAAATAACGCGATTCGCAATTTGATGAGCAAAACGCATCTCATGCGTTACAATAACCATCGTCATGCCTTCTTTAGCAAGTTCTTTCATTACCTTTAGAACTTCTTGAACGAGTTCAGGATCAAGTGCTGACGTCGGTTCATCAAATAGTAACACTTCCGGCTCCATCGCAAGCGCGCGAGCAATTCCAACGCGCTGTTGTTGTCCCCCTGATAATTGGAACGGATATAAATCCACTTTATCTGCTAAACCAACTTTTTCAAGGAAGTAGTTTGCTTTTTTCTTCGCTTCTTCTTTCCCCATCTTTTTCACTGTAACGAGCCCTTCCATTACATTTTGAATGGCTGTTAAATGCGGGAATAAGTTATGATGTTGGAACACCATTCCTGTTTGTGTACGAAGATTTACAATATCTTTCTTGGATACTTTTTGAGCGAAATCAAGCTCTTTATTGCCGATACGAATGCTACCAGCGTTCGGTGTTTCTAGAACGTTTAGGCAACGTAGAAACGTCGTTTTACCAGATCCAGAAGGTCCGATAATAACAACAACTTCACCCTTCTCAACTGATAGATCTATATGCTTTAGTACGGTATTATCTCCGAAACTTTTTTGTAAGTGCTGAATTGAAATCATAAAAACAAAAACTCCTTTTGTAAAAGGATTATTTTAATGTGTAGCGTTCTGAACGCTTTTCTAACATCTGTTGTACGATTGATAATAAGAAACAAATAACCCAATAAATAAGACCTGCTTCAAAATAAACAATTAAAAACTCATAGTTCATTGCCGCAATTTCCTGCGCTTTTCGGAACATTTCTGTTACTAAAATTAACGATGCTAATGAAGTATCCTTCACTAAGCTAATAAATGTATTCGAAAGCGGCGGAATTGATACGCGCGTTGCTTGCGGTAAAATAACACGTTTTAATGCTTGTGGATATGTCATCCCAATTGTATAAGCTGCTTCCCACTGTCCTTTCGGAATTGAAAGGATAGAAGCACGAATAATTTCAGATGCATACGCACCAACATTTAATGAAAATCCAATAACTGCTGCTGTATACGGCTCAACTTCAATATTAAGAGTTGGAAGACCATAGAAAATAATAAATAACTGTACAAGAAGTGGCGTTCCGCGAATGATAGATACATAGATACGAGCAATCCATTGTAAAATACGACTACCTGAAATACGCGCGAGCGCTGTTAACGTCGCCAGTATAATTCCGATAATGAATGTAATAAGCGTTAATGGAATTGTCGTAAAGACAGCTTCCTTCAGCATAGGCATGAAGGAAGACTGCATAATATCTATCCAAGTAGACAATCGATCTGAAACCAATGCACTACTTAGATACATTTTCACCGAACCATTTTTTCGCTATTTTGTCGTACGTACCATCTTTTTTCATATCTTCTAACGCTTTATCAACTTCTTGTACAAGCTTATCGCTACCTTTACGGAATAAGAATCCACTTTGTGAAGCTTCTTTTTCTGTATCTACAATTTTAATTTTTGCATCTTTTTTCGTTTCTAAGTAGTTTAATACTGATAACTTATCATTAATTGTGAAATCAACACGGCCAGTGTTTAATAATTCTGCCGCTTGGCTAAAGCCTTCTACGTTAGTAATTTCCGCACCATTTTTCTTAGCAATATCTGCATAGTTACTTGTTAAAGATTGCGCTGCTTTTAACCCTTTTACATCAGCAAATGTAGCAGGTTTATCTTTATCTTTTGCAATAACTAATACTGCTGAAGATGAAACGTATGGTTTAGAGAAATCATATTTCTTTTGACGATCTTCACGAATACCAACTTCGTTCGCAACCATATCGAAACGCTTCGCATCTAAACCAGCAAGTAAGCTATCCCATTGTGTTTCTTTAAATACAGGTTTTACACCTAAACGTTTTGCAACTTCTTCTGCTAATTCAACGTCAAATCCAGTTAATTTATTGCTTGAATCGTGGAACGTAAATGGTGGGTATGTACCTTCTGTACCAATTACAAGTTCACCGCTTTGTTTAATCTTTTGTAATGCGTCTTGACTAGCTGTATCTTTTTTCTCTTCTTTACCGCAGCCGGCTACAATCCCGATCGCTAATGTAGTTACTGCAAGCACTGAAAATAATTTTTTCATGATGGTAATCCTCCAAGTATTCTGATAGGAATTTAAAAACTATATTGATTGTATGCAATCTTGAACAATTTTTCAATGAAAATGTTCTTATTTAGTTTATCCTTTTTCTTCATAATCAAACAAAATGGAAAAATAACGCTACATACAAAAAATAAGTAACATTTTTTAATATAGCATTAATTGTAGGAAAGGTAAAATAATACTTCTTATTATGTACCTTTATCGCCGACATTTTGCCAACAAAAAAGAACTTGCGACAATCGCAAGTTCTTCCCCGCATTAAGCGCTCTGGTTTCCTTCCATTTGCGTTTTGTACATATCGTAATAACGCCCACGCTTTTTCATTAATTCATCATGAGAGCCTTTTTCTAAGATTGTTCCTCTATCGAGTACAATAATTTGATCCGCACTTTTAATTGTTGAAAGACGGTGAGCAATAATAAACGTCGTTCTCCCTTTTTTCACAACTTCTAGCGCTTGTTGAATCATTGCCTCTGTCTCTGTATCAATACTAGATGTTGCTTCATCTAAAATTAAAATGGCTGGATCAAAAGCGAGTGCCCTAGCAAACGATATAAGCTGGCGTTCTCCGGTTGAAAGTGTACTTCCTTTCTCCGTAATTTCTTCGTTTATATTGTTCGCAAACCTTTCCGCACCCACATCACGTAATGCTTTTACGATGCGATCTTTTGAAATTTTTTCGTTCTCTAAGCTTACATTGGAAGCGACCGTCCCGCTAAATAAAAACGGATCTTGTAATACGATTCCCATATGCTCACGAGTTGCTTGTTTCGGCATTTCTTTTACATCGTGACCGTCAATCGTAAGCTTCCCTTTTTCAAACTCATAAAATTGAAAGAGTACATTCATAATGGAACTTTTTCCTGATCCAGTATGACCGACAAGTGCTACTGTCTCGCCTTGTTTCGCTTCAAAAGAAATATTTTTTAGCACTTCATCTTTTCCATTATAAGAAAACGAAACATTATCAAACTTCACATTTCCTTGCAAGCGAGGCATGCGCTCTTCTTCCACTGCCTCTCCCTTTTCCTCTAGCAATTCGAAGACACGCTCTGACGCAACGCGCGATTGTTCTAAGTTAGCAAGCTGATTTACCATATTTGTAATTGGTGAGAACAATCTCGTTAAATAATCGACAAACGCATACAGTATCCCTAGAGAAATGATGCCTGAAGCACCTAATGAAGCTCCCCCGAAATACCAAATCACACCTGTGAAAGCGATATTTCGTAATACAGACACTAAGTTATGCGAAGTTGCTGCATTTAAATTTAAAATTTTATTTTGATACTTAAAATAATCGCCATTTAATTCTTCAAACTCTTTTTTCGTTTCACGCTCTTGACGGAACGTTTGAATAATTGGCATCCCTTGAATCGATTCATTCACTGTACCGTTAATATCGGATAAACGTGAACGCATTTTATGATTGTATACAGATGCATACTTTCTATATAAAATCGCCCAAACAATTAAAATCGGGATAATTAATAAACAGAACGACGCAAGTTTCACATCGAGTAAAAATAGCGCTGCAAATATCCCGATAATATAAATGAAACTAGAGACGAATGTCGCAAGCACTGTTACGTATAAATCCCGAATCGCCTCTGTATCATTCGTTACACGCGAAACGATTTTCCCTGCTGGTAAATGATCAAAGTACCTGATCGGTAACGTTTGAATATGAGAGAAGACGTCTTCCCTCATAATTTGAATAATTTTGTTTGCTGCCTTCTGTAAGAAAAACTGCTTTCCATATGCAAATAATGACACAATTACTAATAGAGCAAAATAGCCTCCACCAAGTAACAGTAGGGGATTTATTTCTGGCTTATAAAACGCAAACACTTCTTCCTTCGTTAATGCTTTCGCTTTATACACTTGCACCGCCTTACCATTTTGAATGGTAATCATATCCCCTTTCACAGAACGTGATCCTTCAATATTTACTTTATTTGGTACAAAGTAATATTGAAAACCGACTTGCATCACGCGTACTTCTTTTCCTTTTTTCTCACCTTGTTCAAAGCGATCACTTCGCTTATAATAGGCGCCATTATATGCAACAGCATCTTCACTCTTTTCTGTCTCATACCAAGATTTTTCTATCGCGACGATATGATCGTCAATCATCGTTTTAGCGACGAACGGACCGGCAAGCTCAGCGATAACGAAAATAAATAACATCGCCATCGCTGCAAAAATCGTCCCTTTTACTTTCATCGCATATTGAAACAATCGTTTTGAAACACTCATATTTTCACCCCACTATCCGCACTCTCATTTTCACCTTGTTGTCTTTCAAACTGCTCAGCATACCAGCCTCCGTTTCGAAGTAACTGGTCATGCGTGCCTTCTTCCATAACTTCGCCGTCATCCATAACGAGAATCCAATCTGCATGTTGTACGGCAGATAAACGGTGCGTCGTAATAATCGTCGTCTTTCCGCTTCTTTCCGTTCTTATATTTTCAATGATCGCCGCTTCCGTACGAGCATCGACAGCTGATAACGAATCGTCCAAAATTAATATTTCTGGATTTTGAATAACCGCTCTCGCAATCGAAATCCTTTGCTTTTGCCCTCCTGATAACGAAACACCTTTCTCTCCAACGAGCGTTTCTAATCCTTCTGGTAAAAACTCTAAGTCTTTTGTAAACGCAGCAATTTCAATGGCTTTCTCGAGCTCTTCTTCAGTCGCTTCCCTGTTTCCGAATAAAATATTTTCCCTCGCTGTTTTTGAGAATAAAATGTGCTCCTGAGGTACATATCCAATCCACCCGAGTACATTATCACTCGTCATTTTATCTAATGTCACATCAGAAACTGCAATATCCCCTTCTCCAAGCGGATATTGACGAAGAAGCTGACGTACAAGCGTCGTTTTTCCGCTTCCTGTTTTTCCGACAACCCCTAGCGTTTCTCCTTGTTTTAATGTAAAAGAAACCTTTTTTAAATTTTCTTCAGATGATGAAGGATAGGAAAAAGAAACTTCATCAAACTGAATATAATCAGGCTCGTGTACAAGCTTTGGATTTTTCGGATTCTTTACATCTGGTTCATATGCTAACGTTTCATTCACACGATCTAACGAAGCATTTCCTCTTTGCATAACATTAATTAATTCGCCAATTGCAAACATCGGCCAAATCATCATCCCTAAATACACGTTAAAGGAAACGAGTTCGCCAAGTGTCACCTTTGATTGAAATACAAGGTATGCACCGTACACTAAACCAATTAAATAACTAAGACCGACAAGCATTTTCACAGTTGGTTGGAATAACGCATCGATTCTTGCTACCTTCATATTCTTTTCGTAGACGTCATCTCCTAAATGATGAAATCTTTCCTGATCTGCGTTCTCTTGTACGTATGCACGAATCACGCGCACGCCAGCAATTGATTCAAGTACTTTATCATTCATATCACCGAACGCATCTTGCGCAACTGTAAACCTTTCATGCAATTTCTTTCCATATATATTCATCGCATATGCCATAATTGGCAGCGGTATAAGGGCCGCTAATGTAAGCTCCCAACTTATTGTAAATCCCATCATAAAAACGATTGTAAGCATATATAAACTAGAATCTACAAGCGTTAATATACCAAAACCAGCTGTCATAGCGATTGCTTTTAAATCGTTTGTTGCTCTCGCCATTAAATCGCCAGTACGATTTTTTTGATAAAACGTCGGTGTCATCTTGAGTAAATGCCCCATAAATTTCGAGCGCATCGTCTTCTCAAGTACGAACGCACCTCCAAACAATTGATGCTGCCAAACAAAAGTAAGGCCATATCCAACTATCGTAACTCCTATTAAAATAAGAATAGACTCCATAATTGCTGCATTCGTTAACGTTCCTGTTTTTATGTTATCAATCGTAACCCCTAGTACTTTTGGGGGAATAACTTCAACTATATTTACAATTAAAAGCGCACCAATTGCGATACTATATCTCTTCCAATGCTCTTTAAAAAACCATCTTAACTTTAGTAATACTGAAAACAATGTAACCTCTCCCTTCTCGTTTTCGTTTCACTCTCATTTCTTTATCCGCTATCCAAACCAATCACATTTACATTTCGTAACCCATACAATCTCATCACATTTTTCCACCTTCCAAATTTCAGTTTTATAGTAACCATACAAAGTATGGAAACAAGCAAATTGGACAAAAAAAAGCATACCGTCGCTTGACGATATGCACAAAAATGCATAAAAGCGTACGTTACGATATACGCAACGTACGCTTTTTATAAGACAAAAATGCCCTATATATCCGTACGGGTTGCGTAATGATATGAATGTTTTCCGTTATTTAACAGAGCTAAGCCCATTACATTTACGATTACAATCATTACGCACACCCCTTTCATTTATTTTCCATTTATAATCTTATAACTTCTTTGAGTATTCTGTCAATTATTTTTTTGCAAATTGAAGAAAATAGATACCAATCACGATAAAATGAAGAGGATTTATGACGAGATAAAGCAGTTTGAAATAAGGGAATCTTCTGTAAGAAAGGGCATACAAAATAAAAAAAGAATAAGAAATCGTTTTCACAAACATTTCATTTGAAAAATATTATCAAACCCCCTACAATCACCTTATACTCACTCTTACAAGTTGCTATTTTAGGAGGACTAATCATGACAACTAGCAATACGTACAAATTTTATTTAAACGGAGAATGGAGAGAAAGCTCTTCAGGACAAACAATCGACATTCCATCTCCATACTTACACGAAGTAATTGGTCAAGTACAAGCAATTACTCGCGGAGAAGTAGATGAAGCAATTGCATCTGCAAAAGAAGCTCAAAAATCATGGGCTGAAGCTTCTCTACAAGATCGCGCAAAATATTTATATAAATGGGCTGATGAGCTCGTAAATATGCAAGATGAAATTGCCGATATCATTATGAAAGAAGTCGGTAAAGGTTATAAAGATGCGAAAAAAGAAGTTGTACGTACAGCTGACTTCATTCGTTATACTATCGAAGAAGCTTTACATATGCACGGAGAAAGCATGATGGGCGATAGCTTCCCTGGCGGAACGAAATCTAAACTTGCGATTATCCAACGCGCACCACTTGGTGTTGTATTAGCAATCGCACCATTTAACTATCCAGTAAACTTATCTGCTGCAAAACTTGCACCAGCATTAATTATGGGTAACGCTGTTATTTTCAAACCAGCAACTCAAGGTGCAATTAGTGGTATTAAAATGGTTGAAGCACTTCATAAAGCTGGTCTTCCAAAAGGTCTTGTAAACGTAGCGACAGGACGCGGTTCTGTAATTGGTGACTACTTAGTAGAACACGAAGGCATCAATATGGTATCGTTCACAGGTGGTACAAACACAGGTAAACATTTAGCGAAAAAAGCTGCAATGATTCCACTTGTATTAGAACTTGGTGGTAAAGACCCTGGTATCGTTCGTGAAGATGCTGACTTACAAGATGCTGCAAACCATATCGTAAGCGGTGCATTCTCTTACTCTGGTCAACGTTGTACAGCTATTAAACGTGTACTTGTACACGAAAACGTAGCGGACGAGCTTGTTGGCTTATTAAAAGCGCAAGTAGCTGAGCTATCAGTTGGATCTCCAGAACAAGACAGCACAATCGTTCCATTAATCGACGACAAGTCTGCTGACTTCGTTCAAGGTTTAGTTGACGACGCTGTTGAAAAAGGTGCAACAATCGTTATCGGTAACAAACGTGAGCGTAACTTAATTTACCCAACATTAATCGACCACGTAACAGAAGAAATGAAAATTGCTTGGGAAGAGCCATTCGGCCCAATCCTTCCAATCATCCGTGTTTCTTCAGATGAGCAAGCAATTGAAATTGCTAACAAATCAGAGTTCGGCTTACAAGCAAGTGTCTTCACAAAAGACATTAACAAAGCATTTGCAATTGCTAACAAAATCGAAACTGGTTCTGTTCAAATTAACGGACGCACAGAGCGCGGCCCTGACCACTTCCCATTCATCGGTGTAAAAGGTTCAGGTATGGGCGCACAAGGTATTCGTAAGAGCCTTGAGTCTATGACACGTGAAAAAGTAACTGTATTGAACTTAGTTTAATCTTATATAGAAGCTGATCTAGTTTTAGATCAGCTTCTTTTTATATGGATACTTCCAAAAAACGGGCATTTAGTTTTGCTTTCGATTTGGTTTTCCAAATCGAACTAAAACATGCCATAATAATTTTAATTCCTGAAGCACTTCTTCATAAGTTCCACGATCACTCCAAGATAATGGATTGCGTTTCAAATCCACTACAGCAGAACCAATTATATTTGCATCGATACAATGATTCTGTGCAATGCGCCTTGCTAAAGATGGCATTTTTGAACCTCTAAAATCCATTGGAACTTCGTCTATCGCAAGTACAAAACCCATGTGCCAATACAAATCAATAGCATACTTCAGGCAAATTTCTTCTAAAGTTCTTCCTACATCCGTACCCTTAAATGAAGGATCTACAACAAGCGCCTCCACGTCTTCTTTAAGAGAAATATCTCCATGAACTTGTGCTTCAATATAATGGTTAAGATTACGGGCTGACTCTTTGTTTATTAAATCTATCAACGGCCTTTCCAGATTAGCCAGTAAATGATTAACTAATCTTGTTGGAGTCAAATTCTCCTTACCAATTGCACACTCTCTTACGAATGCCTCTTCCAAAAGAGCAGCTAAAATCATATCAAACTCTTCATAAGTCCCCTTTTCTTTTGGATCTTGATGCGAATCTAAATACGTATATGTAGAGCGATAAGAAACTTTTGGAGATAAGAGAAAATAACAGGACCCAAAACGCGGAGCAGGCCCATCTGGATGTAACATTAAATTTAGCGCTCCATACTTTGGCCGTTGATTATTCGTTACGCCTTCCAATTGATATGCGCCTCCAAATATTCTCTGTTCCCAAAGGTCACGTTCACCACCCGGATAAGCAGACACACTTCCATTAGATAGCAATGTTTCAAATTGACTTTTATATATTCCTTGCTCAAACAGTGCTTCAGCAATACTTTTCATATTCGAATCTAGTCTGTCTGGATGAAAGTGTAAAGCAATCCTCGCGTTTGATTTTAAATTAACGACAGCTTCTTCAAACATTTCATCTGTAATATTAGACATATTAAGTATATGATTAATTGTTGCTTTAGCCCCACGTTTTTCGTTCTCTGCATATTTTGAAATATACTCTAAAGCAAATAATTGAGACCTTGATAATTCCATAATCAAACCTCTCCTTTAATTGAAATGACCTTAATCCTTTCAATTAAAAGCTTGTTCTTTCCTTCTTATGCAACTAACCTAATTTATTAAACCGAACGTAATTTCATAATTCCTAATTATACACACGCGCATTTTTTATAGGTAAATGTACACATTCTACAGAAATTTCATATCCTAGCCAACGCTCAGCAATATGTTCAAATGATAAAACAGAGCCTGTTGTAAAAAATCGATGCTTCGGATTCAAATTGTCAGACAGGATTCCTTTGTGCTGTAAAATTGTGCTTAATTCTATCGCTGTTTCTTCTGCAGAACTAATAATCGTTACATCTTCTCCTAGTTCCTTTTTTATATAGGACTCTAAAAGTGGATAATGCGTACACCCAAGAATTAACGTATCTATATCTTCTTTCGTTAATGGCAGTAAAGCTTGTTTCACTTGCTGCGTTACATATGCTGTATCTTCTAATTGATTTTCTACAACTGTAGCTAAAGTCGGGCACGCGTGACTATGCACTTCCAAATATGTATCAAGCTCGTGTAATGCTTTTTCGTACATATTAGACTGTATCGTACCTACAGTTCCAATTACTCCGATTTCCCCTTTCTTTGTCACTTTAATTGCCGCTCTTGCTCCCGGATGTATAACGCCAATAACCGGAATAGACAGTGCTTCTTGCAGCGCAGTCAATGCAGCAGCTGCAGCAGTATTACATGCTACCACTAGCGCTTTTAACGGAAACTGTTTGAGGAACTCAACCATTTCAAATACGAAAGATTGTACCTCTTCTACACTTCTTGGCCCATACGGACAACGCTCATTATCACCAATATAATAAATGCTCTCTTTAGGCAATTGTCTTATAATTTCACTCGCAACTGTTAATCCCCCAACTCCCGAATCTAGCACACCTATTACTGAATGTTTATGACATACAGACATATACTTCATCCCCTTCTCAATCTTCTAGCGTCAATAACATTTATTATATTATGAAAATTCAATATTACATAATAATCCCTCTCTCTTTTAATCACAAACTCTTCTCTATAATCTGATTATTACTATATCCATTGACGTATAAAAATACATTTGTTACTCTTAAATACGTTAATTTAATATTTAAATCCTCATTCGTATCTCGGTGAGGTAGAGGTTGCAGTCATTAAGAGTATCATTTCAGGAGATGTAGTGGCATTGATGAAGAAATGAGAAAGGAATGATTGCCGAAGTAAGTCGTGTCCACCATGCACACTTGCTGGGTCTGCATTTAATAAGTGCAGAACTGTCACAAACGTTTCGTTTGTGGAGAGCTATCGAGAGGTATGTCGTGGGTTTCTTATAAGATAGAAAGCATGTAGCGGCAGATTACGTGCTTTTTTTGTTTTGTTTGGGACTTCTCTTCTCTAATCGGAAGACATACATATCTCCTCGCTTGACTTGGTTATACTAACTTTGGAGGTATTTTCTATGCAACAAAAAAAATGGGGCTTTTGGGTACTAACAGCTTTCGTTGTCGGTAATATGGTTGGCGCTGGGATTTTCATGGTGCCAAGTACGTTGGCACAAACAGCAAGCCCACTCGGTGTCACTTTAGCTTGGTTAACAACAGGGTTTGGTGTTTTAATGCTAGCTCTTGTTTTTGGTAATTTAGCAATTCGTCGTCCTGATTTAACGACAGGACCACAAAGTCATGCATATGCTTTATTCTCAACACCAAAAAAGAAAAAAATGGCTGGTTTCAGTATGGTATGGGGATATTGGGTTGCAAACTGGGCAAGTAACGTTGCCATCATTACATCTTTCGCGGGATATTTATCACTTTTCTTCCCAATTATGAAAGATACGCGACTACTATTTTCAATCGGTTCGTTTAACATAGAAGTCGGAAAACTAATTACATTTACGATTTGTTCCATCTTACTTTGGGGAACTCATATTATATTAACTAATGGTGTAAGCGGAGCTGGAAAGCTAAACTTCTTAGCAACAACAACGAAAGTGACTGGATTCCTTTTATTTATCGTCGTTACGTTATTTGCATTCGAAGCTTCTAAGTTTGGACAATGGTACACACCGATGATCGATAAATCAGGTGTATCACACGGTCTTCTTTCACAAGTAAATTTAGCCGCTCTTACAACGCTTTGGGCGTTTATCGGAATTGAATCAGCCGTTCTTTTATCAAACCGGGCTGTTTCTCCAAAAACGGTAAAACGGGCAACAGTTGCGGGATTACTTATTACAGTTGCAATTTACTTAGGAATTACAATTTTAACGATGGGTGTCCTTCACGTTGATACATTACAAGCTTCTGAACGTCCGTTAGCAGATGCACTAAATGCTGCAATGGGTCATGGCGGCGGGAAACTGATGGCATTACTTGCTCTTACTTCCCTATTCGGTTCTATCTTAGGCTGGATTTTATTAAGCTCAGAAGTACCGTATCAAGCAGCAAAAGAAGGTTTCTTCCCTTCCTTCTTCACAAAAACAAATAAAAAAGGAAGTCCAATTTACTCATTACGATTAACAAACATTATGTCGCAAGTATTCTTATTCTCAACATTATCAGGAACTATTGCGGAAGCTTATACATTCGTTATTACCGTATCAACACTGGCCTACCTCATTCCATATCTCGTTTCACCGATCTTCCAGTTAAAATTAGTCGCAACTGGTGAAACATATAAAAATGAAATGCGGGCAAGAATTACAGATGGTATAGTCGCAGTGATCGCACTTTGCTACGCACTATGGGTTATTAAAACCGGTGCATCCGATATAAAAACGTTCCTTCTCGGAATTGGTTTATTCGTAATTGGATTTGCTTTCTATCCATTAATGAATCGTGATCAGAAAAAAAATAACGAAAAGAAAAACGGGCAAGTTGCATAACGCAATTTGCTCGTTTTTTCTTTTGTAAAACATATATAATAGAACAAAGAGGTGAAAAACATGTCAATCGAATCACTATGGAGCAGTCGCTTCCAACAACATATGCAAAACATCATTACATACTTTGCACGTATGATTAACGGTTTATTATATAGCTTTATCTTTATTTCATGCGTTGGCGCATATTATTATGCTCAGTTTCTAAAAGCATCTCCTTCTAAAGGAATATCTCTCATACTCATAACGACCGTTCTTACATTTATTATAATGAGATGTCCCATTCGCACCTTTATTCAAAAACCTGATGCTGTCTATTTGCTTACATTAGAAGAGAAACTAACATCTTATTTTAAAAAATCTCTTCTATATAATTACATCATTCAGATTTTCCCATTATTATTTACGTTCCTTATTCTCGTTCCGCTTGCTATGCAATCATTACAATTAACTGTACCGTTCTTATGTACAATCTTTATCGTTTTAATGATTACGAAAGCTTGGAACATGTACATATATTGGATGTGGCGTGATAGCCATGAAAAAAACATATGGTTCATTATTCGTATTGCTTGTAACGCCCTAATCATTTACATGCTATTTTACTCGGCACATGTTCTCATATTAGGTGGATTGCTCTTACTACTTGCTTTCCTACTTCTATATACGAAAAAACAGCCTACAAAACGAATACCGTGGGATTACATAATTGAACAAGAAGAAAAAATGAACGTTCGTTTCTATCAATTTGCTAGCATCTTTACTGATGTTCCGCAACTTAATAAGCAAGTAAATAAAAGAAAATGGCTTACAAATTGGATTGAACCTTTATTACATAAAAAACGAGAAACTTTCTTCTATTTACATACACTAGCATTTTTACGCGGGAATGATTATTTCGGTATATATATTCGCTTAGGGCTGATTGGTGCCTTCGCCTTATATTTTATACCAAACACATACGTAAAAGGCGCTATCGCATATATCGTCCTATATATGATTTCTATGCAGCTTCGTTCCCTTTGGAAATATTTTTCGGGAAATATTATTGTAGCATTGTATCCGATTGATACTGAAAAACGAATGAATCAATTTCTTCGCTTAATCTTTATATTGCTAAGCATTCAACTCATTGTATTTTCGAGTGTTATACTCATTGCTACAGGTCAATTTTTACATAGCCTTCTCATTATGATTATTGGGTTACTTTGGATTAAATTTATTATTGTACCAAAAACGAAGCAACGAATTTCCGCATTTTAACGAAAAGAATTATCTTAAAAGCCAAGGACAAAATAAATTATCTCCTCGGCTTTTTTATTTTTCTTCCTCAAACAAGAATCACCGACACAACCGATACTTTATGATTTTACATACAAAAACGATAATACATGTTTACGTCCTAATAAACAGGGTATGTATTAAATTAACAAGGTAAACGAACTGGGGGGATTAGAAATTTAAAAGTAAACAGACACTACGACGCATTGTTCAAAGAAGATTCTGGAACCGATAATATAAGGAGCTGTTTGCAATGAGTAAAAAAATTGCTATTTTAATAACGGATTATTTCGAGGATACAGAATACACAGAGCCAGTAGAAGCTTTTAAGCAAAAGGGATATGAATTAACAACTATTGAAATGGAAAAAGGTAAAACGGTACATGGTAAGCAAGGAAAAAGTGAAGTCGTAATTGATAAAAGTATTGATGATGTTTCTCCAGAGAACTTTGATGCCCTCTTCATACCGGGCGGATTTTCCCCAGATATACTTCGTGCAGATGAACGTTTTGTTCGCTTTAGCAAAACATTTATGGATGCGGAAAAACCCGTTTTCGCTATTTGTCACGGACCTCAGCTACTCATCACTGCACAAACACTTGAAGGACGCGATGTGACTGGATATAAATCCATTGAGGTCGATTTGAAAAATGCTGGCGGAAACTTTCATGATAAAGAAGTAGTCGTATGCCAAAATCAGCTAGTCACAAGTAGACAACCGGAAGATATCCCCGCTTTTATTGAAGAATCGTTGCGTATATTAGGATAGCTACTTTGGTTAACCTCTTTTATTTGTATGAAAAACAAAATGTAATCAGTGGGGGATTTTTTTCATCCCCCACTGATTATTAGTTCACACTAATCGCGTGTTTATGGGCAACCCGACTCCCACAAATACACCTCTTATCTCACTCTAAAATTCCCAATCACTATTCATAGGCAGTTCTCATATAGTGAAAATGACTATATAATTCCTATCCATAAGTTAAATCATGATTTTACACATATATAAATACAAAAGATGGGAGCCTAACTATGAACAATAATCCACCTTCAACGCCCCCAAATCCAACGGAAACGAATAATAATGAAGTGAGCTTACAAACGTTACGCGTCATTGGGCTTGTTGTACTGATTAGTGGCTACATATTAGTAGCACTTTCTGAAGTAGGAACGTTAAAAAATCTTTTACTACAGCCTAGTACTACTCCAAATTTAGCTGAAGTTGATCCGTTTTAAAAATGGTATAAAAAGCGCTCCTCATTATAACTGGTTCGCTTTTTATATCGTTTCACTTTATCCGATCTGAGAAACCTTCCCTTCATCTTGATATTTCTCTTTCCCTATCGCCTTCATAAATAATAAAATACTGCTCATACCAACAATAAAGTACAGAGCACTCATGCCCCAAGATGCAATAAATGAACCTAACATAACACCTAATGCCCCGTTCATTTTAGCCATTTGAAAGACCATCCCGTTAATCGCCATATAAGAACCTCTTGCCTCATCCGGCACCATATCTGCCATAATAGATTGACGCACTGGCACATACATCATCTCGCCTACCGTTTGGAAAAGCCCTGCAATTAATAAAATCCATAAACTATTGCTCGTTCCGAGTATTGTAAATCCAATTGTATAAATGAATAAACCTACATATAAGATTTTCAAATCGTTGAAGCTTTTCAGCATTTTAATAAGGAGTGCCGAACATAACACAACTAAAATTGTATTCTCTGCTGAAATCCAGCTCATCATTCGAATACCTGTTAAATCAAACGTCACACCATTCCTAAAGAAAAAGTGCACCGTTTCAAATTCCTGCTGCAAACGTACTCCTAAATAATTATTAACCTGAAACTCTAAAGATAATGTACATATACTTGCTGCACAAAAAATTAAAAACGCTTTATCTTTCATTACAACTTTATAACTATCTGCCATATCTTTTAAGACATTTTTCTTCTCTACTGTTTTTCTCGCTACATACACCTCTTCCATATATACAGCCATCACATATAAAGTAATAATGGCAACAAGCGTTAATACGATAAACAATTGTAATCTATAGTTTTCAAATAGTAGTCCTCCAAATATCGCTCCAATTGCAATGGATAAATTAATCGCCCAGTAGTTAATGCTGTACATCACTTTTCGATTTTCCGGTGTACTCACATCAATTAACATCGCCTCTGTCGCAGGATTCATAAGACCAGACCCTAAACTATTCACTAACATAAAGATAAATGTTAGCCACGGTGAATCTACATAATCTGAGTTTGCAATCCCCATACAAGCGATTGAAATGACTTGTATACTTTGACCGATAATCATTACTTTTTTACGACCAAGTCGATCCCCAACATATCCACCGTATAAACCAATTACTAATGAAGCTATTACATTAATAAGTAGTAACGCACCAGCAATTGCACTACCTAATTTTATTGAAAAATAAATCGCCATAAATGGAAAAATCATCGTGGATACAGTACGTGTTAAAAACGAAGTTATAATTCTAATTTTTATATTTCGATGCATACTCCAAAACCCCATTGTTTCCCCCTCCTTATGCTTACTTATTTTACTTTGAAAAAAAGGAAGAAAAAGGTTAGAATATTCTAAAGAGTTTCCCCTTTTATGATAGAAGGAAGTGTATATATGAAAATTATGGACTATTACATTAGACTAAGACTACATGCACAAGATCAACAACATATGCGAAATAGCTTACAAGAATTAGCGGATGTTTTATATTGCAGTACGAAAAACGTAAAGATTTTATTAAAGAAAATGAGCGAGGAGCAATTAATTAACTGGACTCCAGGGCGAGGCCGCGGGAATAAAACGGAAATTCTATTTATACATAATTTCGTAGAAGCGATTGAGTCCTATACAGATGAACTGTTAGCGCAAGAAAAATTAAAAGATATCTTTCTTCTTTTAAAAGAACCCCTACCCCTTGCACTTCAAAAAAAGATAGAAAATAAACTACATCATCATTTTGGATACAAACCTTCAAATGATATGTACGACATATTAAAGATTCCTATATCGAGAAAGATATTTCCATTAGATCCGGCTTTTGTGGCTGTAACTACAGAGAGCCATCTTACGAGTCAAATTTTTGATACGTTAGTCGTTTATAACGATGTTACTGAAAAAATGGAACCACACATTGCGCATACGTGGGAATTAAGTGAAGACGGGCTTACGTGGACTTTTTATTTACGAAAGGATGTATATTTTCATAACGAAACAGTTTTAACTTCTAAAGATGTACGATTTTCATTTGAAAGACTAAAAGAAATTTACTCTCCTTTCGAATGGTTAACAGAAGAAATTGTTCAAATTGAAACGCCATCACCACTGCAAATTCGATTTCATTTAGCAAAACCAAATTTATTTTTCTTACACTATGTAAGTTCCATACAACTAGCAATTTTACCGCGTGATGTGAGTATCCAAAATCATCATTACATAGGTACTGGACCTTTCAAACTTGCTTATTACTCTGAAGATAATATCGTGCTCGAAGCGTTCACTCATTATTTTAAAGAGCGCGCGTTATTAGACCGTATTGAATTTTGGGGTATTCCTGATCATGTACAAATCGATGCTGATTATGAACTACCAAATGAAGAAGAAAATGAAACGCATGATATACAAATAGAAGAAATAGGTTGTATTTATGCTGGCTTCAACTTTACAAAACCTGGTCCTCATCATGACATGTACTTTCGAAAGGCTTGGAGAGAACTATATGATGTTGAAACGATAATTCGTAGCATAGAAGGTAGACGAACAATTGCTGCATCAAGTTTTTTCCCTGAAAGAAGCCGTCAAGCTTCTAAAAGATCCTACTCTTTAGAAAAAGCGAAAGAGTATTTAAAAAAGAGCACCTATAATGGAGAAACGATACACATTTATTTCTTCGCATTTAAAGATAGTGCAAATGATGCACATTTCCTAAAAGCACGATGTGAAAGTTTAGGTATACAAGTAGAGCTTCACCCATTTCTCGTTTCAGATTATATGAATCGTTCTATTGATCAACATGCTGATATTATTTTTATGGGAGAAGTATTTGCTGCCGATCATGAACTTGCATTCTTAAATGTATTTAAAAATAAAAGTTGCTTCGTAAACCGGTTCATGGACCCGCACTATGAAAAACAAATTAACTGTTTGCTAGATACATTTTTATTAGAAGGAAATAAGGAGAAGCGCTACGAGCTCATGTATGAAATCGAAGAATTTTTACAAACAGAACACATCATTTTATTTAACTATCACGTTTTAAAAAGAAAAACATACCCTTCTTCTTTAAAAAATGTAACGATTGATTCATTTGGTTGGGCAAATTTTGCAAATTTATGGATACAGCCATCCATGTCTTAAAATGTGAGTCATTATAAAAGGAGAGGAACTATGAAACGCAACCTAGAAAAAAGACTTTCCTATCTATACACAGGTGAGTTATTTTCAGTCATTACTTTTATCTTCACAAGTTACTTACTTAATTATGCTTATCCTACATTACATTTATATTCCCTATATTCTTTTTGGGTCTCATTTCTTCTTTTAGAGTTTATCTTACTACAAGGAGTAATTTACTGGTACGTAAAGTGGAAACGACTACAAAAAGAGAAGACATCTGTTACGCCCATTAGGATGATTCAATATTTAAAAATACTTAAAAAGATAAATATAGCATTCATTATCACGGGATTTATTACGTTTACTATTGATTTTGTAATTTGGTATCCCCACTTACCTTTAGGTGGGCTATCATTCACCCTATTTATTTATATTTTTGCATTACTTGAGTACATTAACTATTATCATACTCAGCTTTCATACGATAACATCTCTGATATGAAACATTTAATCAAATCAAAAAAACTAAAGCAGTCCTGTATAAGTAAAGATTTTCAACGTATTTCATAAAAGAGAAGGTACTACATCCTTAGTAGTACCTTCTTCACATACAAATATAAACTATTATTTAATTACTTCATCTAAGTGATCTTTCAAGTTTAATAAAAACTGCTCAATATCCGGATTCTTCACCACATCATAACAAGCAAAACTCTTTAACGGACTCATACCGAGAAATTTCTGCACACGGTGTAAATGACTAAGCGTAGATTCTAAACTTTCTCCTTCAAAAAACTTCGTCTTATCTCCAAATGCTTTTTCAGGTGCATTCCAAGTTGTAGAAAACATATATTGCTTCTCTTTTAGTAAACCACCTGTTCCATATTCATCAGCACCTTTAAAGAACAAACCGTATTCATACACTTCATCCATATATGTTTTAAATAGTCCCGGTACACTAAACCAATAAATTGGTGTTTGATAAATCACAACATCCGCCCATAAAAACTTCTCTTGCTCTTCTTTAATACTATAGCCATCTTGAATCGTTGTTGTTTTCACATGATGATTCTCGCTTAATACCGTTACCATATAATCAACTAACGTTCTATTTAATCGCCCTTCTTTTGTACCGTATTTTTCATGTCCATTTATAATAAAAATATTCTTCATCGCTTTTCTCTCCCCTATATGATCTACTCTTCAGCTATTAAGCCTAGTTGCTGCTTCAGCGTAAGATTATCTTCTAAATGCCAATCTTCCGTTATCTTTCCGTCTTTCACATGCAAAATATCAATTGCAAAAAAATTGATTTTCTTATCATTATGCGTTCCTGTAAAAGAAAGACGAGCTGTTACTTTATCCCCAACAACTAATAAGTCTTCAATCTCACAATGTATATTTGGAACGACTTTACGAAAATTTTGCGCCGCAACCTTTAATCCTTCAGTGCCTTGCGGACGACCTTTCGGTAATGTATTATCAAAGAAATTTTCCGTAACAGTCTGCGGAATAAGCTCCTCTTTACCTGTATCCCAAAATGCGTAAAAACGCTGCGCTGCATGCACGATTTCTGTCGCTTCCTTTTTACTTAATGAAGGATCAATTGTCATTGCTTTTGGCTTTGGCATTTCTTTTAATAACTGAATTTCAGTTTTTTCTTCCACGCCGCATGCTACAAGTACAATACAAACAACAAACAAACTAAGGAACATAAACAATTTTTTCATACTCATGGAAATCACCTCCTCTTCATCTAAACCCTTTTTATTTCATATTGCTATTGTATATGCATTAACTTCCTTTATGAAAGTAGTGATATTTTTTTCATATAGTTACCAAAAGTATAGTTTTGTGATACTATAAAGCAAATTCATCCAAAAAAATTTTATGGAGGCTAGTTCCATGAACAATATAGATTCAGTTGAATTAACGAAAGGTTTACCTGGCATACCTTGTCCTATCGCTAAAACGCTTGACGTAATTCGTACAAAATGGACGTTCTTAATCATTCGTGACCTTCTTATCGAAGGAACTTTACGTTTTAGTGATTTACAAAAATCAATGGACGGCATTAGCCCAAAAACATTATCGCTTCGCCTAAAAGAATTGGAAGCACAAGAGATTATAACGCGAAAAGTATATCCAGAAGTTCCGCCCCGCGTAGAGTACACGTTAACGGATAAAGGAAAGCAATTAGAGGGAATTTTCATTGAATTAAAGCGGTTTGGATTAAGTTTATAAACAAAAAGCCCCTTACCATAAAAATAGTAAGAGGCTTTTCGTTATTCACTACATTACTTCGCAAAACTTTCAGCTAGCTGTTTCTCTCTCCACATAAATGTAATGCCGAGACCAACGATTAAAACAACTCCTGAAAATGCATATGGATAATGAATATTCATATCAAATAATATTCCGCCCATAGCAGGTCCTGCGATATTTCCTAAACTCGTATACGTTGAGTTCATACCAGCAACAAATCCTTGCTCTTTTCCAGCTGCTTTTGATAAAAACGTCGTTAAAGCCGGACGAAGTAAATCAAATGCTAAGAAAATGAAGCAAGTAACGAGAAGTACAATCCAATAATTAAAGACTACAGTGGATACAAACGCTAACACTGCGCCTACAATTAAACATATTTGAATTAACACTTTTTCACCAAACATGTCAACTAATTTTCCAAACATAAATACTTGCACAACTACCCCAAAGATTGAACTAATTGTAATAATTGCAGCAATATCTTTCGGCGTGAAACCAAATTTATGATCAGAAAACAGACTAAACACAGTTTCATATGCCGATAAACCGAATGCAAGTACAAATACGATAATAAATGCGATTGCATACATTGGGTTTAATGATTTCTTTAAATCTCCAATAAAGCTTGATTCTTTCGTATTAGAAGAAATTTCTGCAAGCTCTTCTTTCGTTAACGGTTCTTTTAAAATAAAGATCGAAATCACACATGCTATAAAGGCAATCACTGCTGCCACAAAGAACGGCACACGTATTCCGTATTCTGCAATAAACCCGCCGATTCCAGGCCCTATAATAAATCCAGTGCTAATAGCTGCTGAAAGATAACCCATCGCCTTTGGTCGTTCCTGAATTGATGTAATATCCGCAACATATGCTGTAACTCCCGGCATAATAAACGCAGCACTAATTCCGCCTAACACCCTCGCTACATAAAGCATCCACACATCTTTTCCTAATCCAAAAAGCAGCTCTGAAACACCAAAAATAAATAATCCAATGATTATCATTTTCTTCCTACCGTAAAGATCGACCCAACGACCTGTAATTGGTGAAGTTATGAGCTGAGCCATTGCAAACACTGCAACGAGATAGCCCATCGTTTTACCTGTTAAATTCATATCATTCATAAAGGACGGCATAACCGGAATGATTAACCCAATCCCTAAAAAAGCGATAAATATATTGCTTAAAAGAATGACCAATACCATCTTTTGTTCTTTTATCGGTTTCTTCACTTTTTAACACCTCTTCCCATAAGTTCCTCTCAAAAATAATGCCCAAGAAACTTTTTCTTTATCCTGCTATTTGTGGGCTAATAATGAGTGGAGATACCCCCACTCATTAAAGTTTCACTTTATCCTTCCACACATACATAAATACAGGGTGAATGACTATCATTCAGTTTTTCGTAGAAATGAACCTACCTTCTTAAGATAGGTTCACCTAACTGTTTTGTCCCCATTAATGCGGGCTAATAATCAGCAGGGAATACCCTACCAATTAAAGTTTCCCTTTATTTCTTTATATGTAGTGCATGTATTAAAAAATCTAGTACTTCTGCCTTTTGAAGCTCCACTTGCTCATCATCTTTATGATCGTATAAATAAACTTGTTCCGCTGCTGATTCAACAAGAGCGATAAATAACTTGGCTGTTCGCTCTGCGTGAACCGAATCACGAATTTCACCAGCTTCTTTTGCCTCGCTTAAAAATTCGCTTAGCCACATATAAAGAGGCTCATATACAGCTTCCCATTCTTTTATATGTTCAGTAGATGCAAGACCCGCATACATTAATGCTTGTATTTCACGATATTCAGCTATAAAGTTAAACACTGCATCTATTACTTGCTCAACTTTACTTGAAAAAGATGCATCGTTCTGTACTTTTTCTTTCACTGCAAGTATCATCTTCTCAACCATCACTTCTGCTATTGCAGGCATAACAGATAGCTTAGAAGGAAAATATAAATAGAAAGTTCCTTGTGCAATGCCAGCCAATTTCACGATATCAGAAATCTTCGTTTTTTCAACACCCTTTTCCTGAAACACTTCAATAGCTGCATAGACAATTTTTTCTTTTTTATTCATCATCTAAACCCTTTCAAACGCATATTGAATGACTGTCACTCATTTTATAAAATAACTAGCTGTACTGTCAATCATCATGTACTTTCATAATAAAAATCTCCCAACAGATCGTTAGGAGATTTAGCTTTACTATCCTTTTCTTATGAAAGGGCCTTTAATCCTGTAACTCCACATACGATAAGAGCTACGCTAATCAAACGTGCCTTACTTTTCGATTCACCAAACAGAAACATATTTAATAAAACTGCGCCTGCTGTTCCAATACCAATCCAAACCGCATAAGCCACACTTACTTGTAAAAACAAGAAAGAAGTGTATAAGAATGCGAAGGAAGTTGCAAATCCACCTATATAAATCGCTCCATTTGCTAACGTCTTATCTTTACTATACATTTTAAGACCTATCACACCGACTATTTCACTAATTGCGGCACAAAATACGAAAATCCAACCCATTTTTAAGCAGCTCCTTTCACAATTTCTTCCGCGGTTTCTTCTTTATTATCAGCCAGTTTTAAACCGATAACACCCGCTACGACCATCACGATAAAGAATAGTTTCCCTACACTGAAACTGCCGCCGAAAAGGAATACATCCATTAGGAAAGTACCTACCGTACCAGCTCCGGCAAACACAGCATATACAGTCCCTGTTGCAAGATGTTCGCACGCTTTAGAAAGAAAATGAAAATCAACAGCAATAACTCCTACAATAACAACCCAATGCCACCAAGTATGGGCTGTATTAAAACCGAACACCCAAAATATTTCAAAGATACATGTTAATATCACATATAACCAAGCTTTATTTTTCATATCTCTCACCTTCTATTATTATATGACTGACTGTCAGTCATTTTTAATTTAAAAAATATAATCTCACGCAAACTACTATTTTAAAAAACAATATCAGCCTCATTTATCCTTATATTTGTTCAGTTATTAAAAATTACTTATCTACACCCTTTCATAACAAATGACTGAATGTCATTCATAAATTATTTTACACGAATAATTTATAAAATGTCAATACCAACATCCCATAAACAATTTAACTACTTGTAATACTTTACATTTTTAGAAACCGTAAATTGCTTAACTTGATGGCAACAATGTCTCTTCCTCCATCAATCAACTTAATAAAAATCGGTACTCATTATTGTTAAAAATGTTATTCTTTCTTTATTAATAGGGGGCTAGCGTAAAAAAGACACCCTCACAGGTGTCCTTTTCATTATGGAAATCTCTTAAAATACATTTCTATTTAAAAACCTTTTGTTACATCATAATACCGTTATGTTTGAACGTATACCATTTTCCATTAATTAAATGTTTTCCAACTGCCATGTCACCGCTAGACTGTAAATAATACCAATTTTTATTTTCTTGTAACCAACCTGTTTTCATTGGGCCATCTTCAAAGTAATACCATTTCCCTTTATTGCTAAACCAACCTTGTTCACTTGCACCAGATTGATCATTAAAGTAATACCATCCTTCTTCTAGCTGTTTCCATCCTGTTAGCATTGAACCATCTTCATTAAAGTACCAAACCGTACCGCCTTCAGCTAGTTTCCCTTTTCGCATAGCACCAGTGTCATCAAAAACATAACGCTTTCCGTTTTCTTCTAACCAGCCCTCGTTCCAGTTATTTTCTGTGCTTTTCATTGATCCATCTGTATTTAAGTAATACCATACGTTATTATTTTTTAACCAGCCTGTTTGCATGACACCAGATGCATCAAAATAATACCATTTCCCTTTCACTTGTGCCCAACCTGTTGCCATAGCGCCATCTGCATTATAGTAAAACCATTTCCCTGTATAAGGCCCACTTTTAATCTCTTGCCAACCTGTAACCATAGTTCCATCTGCATTAAAAGTGTATGTTTTTCCTCCTATAGTCCTACGGCCATCAGACATGTAACCATCTTTGTCAAAGTGATACCATGAACCATTGATTTTTTTCCAATCTTTAGCCATAGAGCCATCTTCGTTAAAATAATGCCAAACTCGAACTTTCTTCCATCCTATTTGCATTGAACCATCTTCATTAAAATAATATGTTTTTCCTTGAATATTTTTCATATATGTAGCCATCATGCCTGTTTCATCAAAGTGATACCATTTTCCATTAATATTTTTCCAACCTATAGCCAAAGAACCATCTTCATTATAGTACAACCAGTATCCCGTCCCTTGAAACCAACCACGTTTTTCTTGAACTTGCTCAATTGTATCCGCTTTCTTTTGAGAAACTACATTTTCTTCTGCATGAGACACTGCTGGTATGATAAACATTGAAGACATTAAAATCGGCAAAATAACTTTCTTCATTTTCCAAATCCCCCAATTAATGAATATTTTTAGTTTTTATTTCCACAAACAGAATTGTATTACGTTAGTTAAATATAGTCAACGGTTTTTGTAATGTAATTGTAATATTTTTTATAAATTAGAAATATATGAGTTTTTAATGTAATTATAATTACATAATCGTTATAATTAATCATCCATTTTTTCAAGTAATTCATTCGTACCAAATATCAAAAAGATGAAAAGTATGGATTTCATAGTAGTCAAAACTTTGAACGTATACATGAATTTTTTAATACTGTTATAATTTTAGTTAACAAAATAGTCTTTCAAATTTTTAATCTAGTTTAATAAATTAAATGTTCTGTCAATAATATTGATAATACGATACTTTCTCCAGTCCCCCTTGGAGATTGCTTACACTAAGCAGTTAGCTTTTGCTAACTGCTTTTTTAATTCACCTTCACATTATAATTAGAATATCCATTCAACATTTATTTTTCAGCAAATCTTTATATGCAATAATCTTATTTTCAAGCAGCTTCTCTGTAATTGCTAAATTTTCTCTTTGTATTTGAATAGATTTCCTGTGATCTTCTAGGAGCTGTAAACGAGCTTCAGTTGTATGCTCCCCTTCTAAATATAATCTAGCGTATTCTCTTATTTTCGCTATTGGCATTTGCGTTTGTTTTAACTTCATTACAAACTGCAACCACTTTATATGTGATTCTTCATACAGTCGATTTCCATTTGTATCGCGATTTGCAATTAGTATGTTCTCTTTTTCATAATAACGTAATGTATGTGTGCTCACTCCTAATAATGTAGCTACCTCACTAATTGTGTACATACTCATACTCCCTCCGCATGCCATTTGCCCTCATATATTTTGCGTTCTTATCAAATTTATAAAAAACATTTGACTTAGAGTATACTCTAACAAATACAATCTAACCATAAATGAATTTGAACTTAGGGGGATTTTATATGAAATATACTGTTATTACTGGTGCTAGTTCTGGAATTGGCTATGAATCGGCTTTAGCCTTTGCATCTCGTGGAAAAAATATAATACTTGTAGCTCGAAGAAAAGAAGAATTAGATGGATTAAAATTGAAAATTAACGAAATGTATCCGGAGTTAGATGTTGTCATTCGAAGAACTGATTTATCCGTCACGGAAAATGTTTATAAACTTTATGAAAGTCTCCAAAGTTTCCAGATTGAAACGTGGATTAACAACGCAGGTTTTGGTAATTTTGCCTCAATTGCTGAACAAAATTTAAATAAAATAGAAACGATGTTGCATGTAAATATAGAAGCACTAACAATACTCTCTTCCCTTTTCGTTCGAGATTATTCAATGATTGATGGAACACAGCTTATTAACGTTTCATCAGGCGGTGGATATACGATTGTCGCTAATGCTGTTACGTATTGCGCTACGAAATTCTATGTAAGTGCATTTACAGAAGGGCTGTCTCACGAATTGAAAGAGCAAGGCGCAAAACTGCAAGCGAAAGTTTTAGCTCCTGCTGCAACTGAAACAGAATTTGCGAAACGATCATTTGATATTGATGAATTCCAATACGATAATGTTGTACCAAAATTCCACACTGCAAAACAAATGGCACAATTTATGCTCGACCTTTATGATAGCGATAAAGTTATAGGGCTTGTCGATGGTTCTACTTATAACTATGAGCTTAAAAATCCCATTTTTAATTTTGCAGTAAGAAAAACAAATTCAAATTCTTAACAACATCTCATTTCTGCCTAAAATATAGATACCCACTATTTCTTAAATAATAGTGGGCTTTTTTCTCTCTAAACATTTCACCCAACATACCTAATCATCGCCACTTCATCACAATAATCAACTTTTGGACAATGCCTGCAATCAATCCACACTTTCTCTGGCAACACTTCCTTATTCACAAAATCAAACCCGCACTTTTGAAAAAATTCCGTTTCATATGTTAAAGAAATGACTCTACTCACTTTTATTTTCGCTGCCTCATTTATTACATGGTTCACTAACATACGCCCTATCCCTTTCCCTGCATATGTATGCGATACTACTAAAGATCGTACTTCTGCAAGATCCTCTCCTAACACATGTAAGCCAGCAACTCCAACGACTTCCTCCCCTTCTTTCATAACATATAAACATTGCAAATATTGATAGAGAGACAAAAGAGAACGCGGTAAAACAACCCCCTCTTTTGCATAAACTTCAATGAGACTATAAATTTCTTTCACATCACTCGTAACCGCATTACAGATTTTCATATTATATCCCCTTGCCCCAATATTAATATTTATAACTTTAAATGAATTTTAATACATAATTTTATATAAAAATACATCTCTCTTTTCTCCTCGTCAATCACTTTATACAAACAAAAAACCAAGCAATCTAATCGATGCTCGGTTCCTCATTTCGTATCGGCAATACCGTCGAATATTTAATTTCACGCAGTGCTAAACTTGTCTGTATCCGTGTAATACCAAGCTTGTTCAACTTTCTAATAAACTGCTCCAGTTCTTTACGATCACGATTTGCAACTTTTAATAAATAATCATATTCCCCTGTTAAACAATGACATTCTAACACTTCAGGCATCGATTTTAATTCTCGTTCTAGCACTTCAAGCTTTTCATACTGATGAATATTCGTGCTCATAAAAATGAAGCATAGTAAATCAAAACCGAGCTTTTCTTGATTTAAAATTGCTACTTGCTTATCAATAAAACCTTCTCCATCTAACCTTTTTATTCTTGCATGCATCGCAGCTGGAGATAAATTAACACGGCGTGCAAGCTCTGCATTACTTACTTGTGATTCTTTCTGCAATATATCTAAAATTTGTACATCCAAATCATCTAACACTTTAATAACAGATGACTCCATTATAATTCCCCCTTTTTTCTTACCGATGATTATTCGAAAAAACATCCCTTAATTCAAACAAAACTAAATATTATTCTTTAAGATACAAACCAAACGAAATGTTTTATTGATTTTTAACTATTATACAAAAGAATATATTACACAATAAAGAAAAATGCTAAAATTATTTACAATTCGTATTGATTATAACAAAGGGGATTTTAATATGCCTTATTTTTATGTCTTTTTACTATTATTAACGAGCTTATTATGGGGAGGGAATTTTGTCGTTGGGAAATCTCTCGTCGATCATGCCTCACCGATGACACTGACAAGTTTAAGATGGATCATTGCGATCGTTTGTTTATTACCTATGGTATGGTTTAAAGAAAAGAAAATCCTGCCACCACGTGCTGCGATACTACCTTTAATACTGATGGGGATTTCAGGAGTTGCTCTCTTTAACATCTTTCAATTTTTAGCATTAGAAAAAACATCCGCAACGAATGTAGGTCTCATCTCTACATTAAATGCAATTTCAATTGCACTATTTTCGGTATTATTTCTAAAAGAAAAAGTAAATACACTTCAAATTTTATCCATGACCCTTTCATTCTTCGGGGTTATCCTCGTTCTATTAAAAGGTGATTTCTCACTTTTATTTTCACTACATTTTAATAGCGGAGATTTATGGATGATTGCGGCAGTTTGTATTTGGGGGATATATTCTGTGTGCAGCAAATGGGCAACAAAAACAACTACACCGCTAATGGCGACGTTATATTCTGGTATTTTCGGCATTATTTTATTACTGCCATTTAACATCGGTAACTTCACTGTTTCAAATATAAATACATCATTCATTACATCGCTTTTATATACAGGAATCATTTCAACAGTACTTTGTATGGTATTTTGGAACATTGGTGTACAAAAATTAGGAGCTACAACATCAGGAATTTTTCTAAACTTCAATCCGATTTTCACAGCTATTTTAGCATTCCTTTTCCTAGGAGAAGAATTATCATGGATACAAATTTTAGGTACAATTGTCGTCGTGACAGGATGTTATTTATTTTCTCATTTCAAAACAGTTGCTGTTCAGCCAACTAGAGCTTTACTGCGCAAACATTCTTAATCAAAAAAACATCGCCACCAAAGTGGCGATGTTTTTATTTACCTTTCATTTCTTTCACATACTTCTTTTCTTCTTCTGGCGATAAACGTTCTGTTGCCTTTCCAGTATCACCACCTTGAATTTCCCACAAAAAGTTATGCTCCTCAACCGTTTGTGAAAAATCCCCTTTCTCCCAGCGCTCCAAAGTAGCAAGTAACTTTGATTTATTTTTAAAATTTGTACTGCTTTCTACCGCTTCCTTCGCACTACGAATTTCCTTATTTGTCATTTCAATAAATCCCCATTTTTCAGAGGATTTCACTTTTTGATGTACCATCCTATGCATGGTAGAAATAATTTCATCTTCACTAGCTTGTTGCTTCTCTTCCTTTTCTTTCTTCCCTTGTTGCCCCGTTACATTTTGTGCTTTCAGACTCTTCTCCTCTTCTTCTATATAATTAAGAAGTTTCGTAACACCGAATACAGCTCCTATCGCAATTACAATCATTGTAATTGTCCCTATAATCCATTTTTTCATATTATGTATTCCCGATTCCATTTGTTTCCTTATTCTATTTTAAACCTTCATCGCTTCTCGCACAATAAAACTATCCACATATTGCTTAAATTTTATAATTTTCCCATTTTCAAGCTGCCATATATGAACAAATTCTGCTTCAAACAATTTTCCCGTTTCTTTATAAACTCCTGAATAAACACCTTCAGCAATAATTACATCTTTTCCGTTTACTTCATGGTACATATTTACACTCGCTGTATAATCATCCCATTCTGATCCTAAACGACTAAATACATTTTCCATTATAGCCTCTGTACCTATATACGTTCCGCCGTACGGGAAACCTTTTGCCTCTGTCCATTCTATTTTTTCAGAGAGGGCTTCTGCTAAATGTCTTGCATTCGAAGAAGCTGATCCTTCATACGTGCTTTGAATAATTTCTAAATTTGATTTAAGCATAGTAATTCCTCCCACGTTTATTTATTCTTTACACAAGTCGTAACTACTTTAGTTACAACTTGTGTAAAAAAATATTCTAATTAACTTCATTCTTAACTTAGTTATTGTAACCATTATAGTTACAATAAATCTTTAAGTCAACAATTTATAAATAAAATTTACTTCGTTTTCATTACTTTCTCTTTTAAGAAACGATCTACATATCCTTCTGCTTTTACAACGAATAAATACGCACCCATTGATAATAATGCAAGATCTAATTCATATCCTGGATTCTTACCATCTCCTAATAATCCTGCTGCTCCATTTACCTTTATGATAGCTCCAGCTAAAATAAGAGCGAATAACAATCCTACATATCGAACACCTAAACCGATAATTAATAATATACCACCAACTAATTCAACTGTCGCTACGCCATACGCAAGACCACCTGGTAAACCGATACTTGTAAACCATCCTGCTACGTTATCTATACCTGATTGAAACTTTGCTAAACCGTGTGCAAAGAACGTAACTCCTAACACGATACGAATAATTAAATTCCCAATATATTGATTCATTTTGAACTCTCCTTTTTTGTTTTGTTATGGTGAACATATATTCACAAGACAAAACAATACGGTATTTCGTTTCATTCGTCAAATGCTTTTTTTAAAGAAAACAAAAAACATTATCCGTTTTACGAATAATGTCTTTTATAAAATAGCGCTAATTCAAGCTTTTACTCAA
The DNA here is from genome assembly GCF_016483345.1 of Bacillus cereus group sp. N24. Lineage (NCBI taxonomy): Bacteria > Bacillati > Bacillota > Bacilli > Caryophanales > Bacillaceae > Bacillus > Bacillus cereus group sp. N24. The sequence goes on along the minus strand of NZ_JAEHCA010000016.1, from coordinate 89,957 downwards.
TCGCACAGAAAAAGTTGAAACTTTTTTCCAGCACCAATATAAGGCAATAACAGCACGTCCTCTTCCACAACCATTCCGACAACATTCACCTTCTCATCTGTAGGCAAATCATTTATAACAACTTGCATCTCCCCGGCATATCTACCGTACAATTCATTATCGATTGTGATACTGCCTTTCTTTCTTGCGATTGCATGCATCGGCTGTAAAATCACTTTATTTCCTTCCCTTGATTCTACGGAGCGAATGACATCACGTGCTGGGTCTAATCTATTTGTATGCACTTGCTCTACTACTTTTAATACTTCATTTTCATTTATAAATGACTCATATCGCAGCGGAATAATCCCTCTACTCGCGCTCGCAATTTCTTGTACACTTTCTAAACTAGCACTTATATCTCCAATCAACACTTTATCGACATCACAATCTTGAACAAGTTCTAAAAACGCTTCAAGCGGGCGCATATTGCGGTGCTTTTCTAACGTTGGTAACCCTTCATATAACGGGCCACGTTTATCCTCATCTCCCGGAATAAATGCCATCGTTGTTATTCCACACGCATGTAAATATTGATTTTGCTTTTGTAAGAAGGACCTTGCTAGTCCTGTTTCTGGACGCGGATAAAAATTATGCCACGCTTCTACATTCTCTACCCGTATATTTTCCGCAAGTAACTCTTCCCAGAAAGATTCTGTAATCGTACTCGCATTTAAAGCTACTTTCATCTTATGAGATACACGCGCAATTTCCTTCGGCGCAATGCCATAATCCATTCGTAAACCAGTAATACCAAAGCCCAATAACACTTCCACATTTTCATACGTTATTCCTAAATGATTTAACGATTTTGGAGATATATCCACCATTAATTCCATTTCATTTTCGAGAGCCTGTTTACCTAATGTTTGAATTAACTCTTTATACGTATCTGGATCATCTTCCGGAATATGAAGTGATGTAAAAATAGATGAAAATCCGTTTTCCTTCGCTATTTTTAGCCACTCTTTTTGTTTGTCTGCTTGCCCTTTTGAAAGATAAATTGAAACTCCTATCATATGAATCTCCCTTTCTATGAATAGAAAAAGAGAAAGGAATCCCTTTCTCTATATGTTTTCTGCCATTTCTTCTTTAAATCCGAAGAAGTACGTAAAGATAAACCCGAAAGTATATGCAATGACTAAACCTAAGAAATATAGTAAATATTTATTATCAGCAATTAACGGGATTAAAGATAATCCTGATACGCCAATTCCGAGTGAAGCCGTTTTCATAACTGCTTGGAATGCACCACCGACAGCCGCTCCTAAACAAGCAGTGATAAAAGGTTTTCCAAGTGGTAATGTAACCCCGTATAATAACGGCTCACCAATCCCTAAAAACCCAACTGGCAATCCACCTTTAATTACGTTACGAAGTCGTTTATTTTTTGTTTTTACATAAATTGCAATCGCTGCGCCCACTTGACCGGCACCAGCCATTGCGAGTACTGGTAATAAAGGTGTTACGTGCGTTTGATTAATAAATTCCATATGAATCGGTGTTAAACCGTGGTGTAATCCGACCATAACGAGTGGTAAAAACGTTCCGGCTAGCACTGCTCCAGCAAATGCCCCACCAACATTTAAAATTGCGTTAATACCGCTCGTAATACCATCAGATAAAAATCCCGCTGCTGGCTGAATCACTAACATCGTTACTATACTTACAGCTAATACAGTAATAAGCGGTGTTACAATAATATCTACTGCATTCGGCACTGCTTTTCGTACTCTTCTCTCAACTACTACCATAAGCCACGCTGCAAAAATAACTGCAAACAATCCGCCCCGCCCAGGTACCATTGCCTCACCAAATAATTTCACATTTGCCATCGCCGGATTGAAAATTAAAATACCCGCAATCGCCCCAAGAACTGGTGTCCCGCCAAATTCTTTCGCTGTATTCCAACCGACTAAAATCCCTAAAAATGTAAAGATACCGCCGCCAATAAGTAGTAACATTTGTAGCCATGTAGCATTCGGATCAGCACCGGCGTTTTTCGCAAAGTTAGCAACTCCGTTTATAATTCCTGATGCAACAAGACCAGGTATTAACGGAATAAAAATGTTACCTATTTTTCGTAAAAAGTTCTTCACTGGTGTATTATTTTTCTTCTTCATCTCTGATTTAATCTCTTGACCAATATCTTCAAGATGATGATCTGCAACCTCACCAATTCGTAATCCTGTTAAAACTTCCATTGCAGCTGCTACTTTATTTACAGTTCCTGGACCAACAACAACTTGAAGTGTTTCATCTTCAATGACGCCCATAACGCCTTCAACCTTTTTCAAAAGATCCATATTCACTTTACTTTCATCATGAAGCGTTAACCTCAGTCTCGTCATACAATGAGCAATGCCACGAATATTTTTTATTCCCCCAAGTTGCTCTGAAATTTCTTTGGCCATTCTCTCTTCTTTCTTCATAATAGAATCCCCCTCCCTATTCTTATCGTTTCACTTTATAATGCTTTCTTCACAAAGCCTTTCGCTTCTTTTAGTTTTTCTAGTGCTTCCCCATACTCACACTGTAGTAATACCATAACGATAGCAACTTTCACGTTACGATTTGCTTTTTCGTAATACTTTGCCGCTACTTCATAACTAACTCCTGTTGCTTCCACAATAATTCGTTTTGATCGTTCTACTAACTTTTCATTCGTAGATTGAACATCTACCATTAAGTTTTTATATACTTTTCCTACACCAATCATTGACGCTGTTGAAATCATATTAAGCACTAATTTTTGCGCTGTACCAGCCTTCAAACGTGTTGAGCCTGTTAATATTTCTGCACCTGTCTCCACTTCTACATTGAGTTTTGCATACTTACTTATTTCAGCATTTTTATTACAAGAAATACTCGCCGTACTTGCTCCCACACTATGTGCGTATTTCAATCCGCCAATTACGTAAGGGGTTCTTCCACTTGCGGCAATACCAATCACTGTATCTTTCTCGTTTAATCCAATACTTTTCAAATCTTCTTCTGCTAACTCTTCGCGATCTTCGGCACCTTCCACCGCCTTAGTAAACGCTTTCAATCCACCTGCTATAAATCCTTGCACCATTTTATCATCTGTTCCAAATGTTGGTGGGCATTCAACCGCATCTAGAATACCTAAACGACCACTCGTACCAGCCCCAATATAAATTAATCGGCCCTCTTCTTCAAAAGATTTAATAACAGTCTGTACGACCTTTTCAATGTGTTCTATTTCTTTTTCAACTGCTAACGCAACAGTTCTATCTTCTTCATTCATACTTTGTAACACTTCTTTTATACTCATCTCATCTAGATTCGTCGTTTTCTCATTACGGTGTTCTGTCGATAAATTTTCTAACATATTGCCACCCTCTTCGAAATTATATTTCACACTTTTATTATAACTTTAAGAAACTAAAAATCAATAACTCTTTCTTATTTTATGAAATAAAATTTCACAACATGACATATTTGTGTCAAAGTTAATAAAAAAAGATGAGTCCCCTCATCTTTTCTTCTACTTTAACTTCCGTAACCGCAAAGCCTCTTCTCGCGTCTCCATAAATTGATCCAGCACTTTATTGCCAATTCGATTAAAAGTAATCACATATAAAGCATCAATCATATTCAGTTGCGTCATTCTCGAAGCAATACTCGCAATACGATGATCTTGCTCTACATCCGGCATACAAAGGCGAATGTCCGCTTCTTTATATAAAGGTGATGATTGGTCAAGTTTCGTAATTCCGATAACAGTTGCACCTTGTCTCTTTGCATATTGCGCCATTTCAAGCACATCTTTCGTTCGCCCAGATGTTGAAATCGCCACAAATATATCGCCTTCTTTTAAATTCGTCACAAGCGGCAACATCATATGAAAATCAGATAGCATCATCGCTGTAAATCCGAGCCGTGTAAATTTATACGCCCCATCCATCGCCGGTGTCGCTGACCCACCTACGCCGTAAAATAAAATCTTATCCGCATTTACAATACGATCTGCAGCTTTCTCAAGTTCCTTCTTATCTATCACCGTAACACTTGCCTCAATTGCAGCTTTATTCACATACGTAACTTTATTAAACAAATCGTACGGTCCATCTTCTGTATTCATCACTGAAAAATCGTTAATATTATAATCAGCAATCGTTAATTCACGAACAAGCGCTATCTTAAATGCTTTAAAGCTTCCAATACCGATTGTTTTACAAAAACGTACAACACTCGCCTCACTCGATCCCGCATTTGTAGACACTTCTTTTGTCGTTAAATTTGGAACAATCTCTGCGTTCTCCATTATGTACATGGCAACCTTCTTTTCAGCTGGTGAAAATTGATCCATATTATTTTCAATTTTAAATAGTAATGTTGAAGCTTTCACTATTTAACCTCCACTTCTTACGGTTGCGTATATTCTCTAATATCATTTGTATCATATAGATAAAAACCATCATTACCATGTGGATGATGAACAATTACAGTTCGATCCCCTTTTTTATATGACGTTATTTCACCTTCAGATCTCTGTTTTTCCCATCCATGTATCCAAACTGCAAAGTCAGGTACAAAAGCAGTGTACTTATAGTCTTTCGGTTTTTCATCTTCTACATAGGAAGAAAAAATAGAAACTGGAAAATATTTCACTTTTGATTCTCTCCATGCGGTAAATGGTATACATAGTGCAATAAGTATGATTACGCCTATAACCTTCCCCTTCGTAATCTTCAAACATCCCTCTCCTCGTCCACATCATATACATAGATTTTACCATAATTACAAACCACTCATGCTACATGCCCATTGCTTTTTGAAATAAAAAAAGCTTACCTACGTTAGATAAGCTCTTTCCCTCTATACAAAATACTTCTTTAAAAGTGGCGGTGTAATAATCGTCGTCAATATAACAACAATAACAATCGCTGTGAAATTTTCTTTCGCTAATAAATTCGCCGTAAGTCCATTTGCTGCGATAATCAGCGCTACTTCTCCGCGTGACACCATCCCTGCACCAACACTAATAGAAGATTGGAGGTTGAATCCTGTCAGTCTTGCTCCTAAACCTGATCCGATTAACTTTGTGAAAATCGCAACGAGCGTCATAATGATAATGAACCAAAGCTGACTCCCGATTCCTTGAAATGTAATTTCCATTCCGATACTTACGAAGAACACTGGTACAAATATCGCATAAGCAATCGGTTCAATTTTATGTTCCACTTCATGCTTATACTCCGTTTGAGAAATGGCAATTCCTGCTGCAAATGCTCCAATAATACCTGCAATTCCCATCATTTCACTGTAATACGAAAAAGAGAAACAAATAATAAGAGCTGCGCTAATTAAAGCTTCTGTTACGCGAAGCGGCACAAGCATTTTCATAATCCAAGGAACGACTTTCCATGCGATAAAAACAATACTTACAAAGAAAACGATTTTCTTTACAATGACAAGTGTTATATTCACATCTTTCGTTCCTAAAAAGCTCATAACAAACGCTAATAAAATAACGACAATTACATCATCAAATACAGCAGCACCTAAAATCGTTGTACTTTCTCTCGTATTCATCTTCCCTAAATCTCTTAGCGTTTGCACTGTAATACTAACCGATGTTGCACAAAGTAATAATCCTAAAAAAATGGCATGAGATTGCATTAATCCAAACAACAGTCCTGTCACATATCCACCGATGAAAGGAAAAATAATTCCACCAGCCGCTACTGCAAACGACGATTTCAAATTCCGATTTAACTCTTCTAAATCTGTTTCAAGTCCCGCCATAAACATAAGTAGCAAAACACCAATTTCACTAAGCTCATCAATAAGTTCTGAACTATTAATAATACCTAGCACCGCAGGACCGATAATAATACCAACAAGTAATTTACCAAGTACAGAAGGCTGACCGAGTCTAACGCTAATATCACCAGCTAATTTCGTACAAAGTAAAATGACGACAAGTTCAAAATAAAATAACATAGCATCTTCTCCTACTATATAAAATAAATCTATTTGTTAACCCGCATCCATTTTCGCACATAGTTTCCCCTATTCATCCGCATTTTATTTGTTAAAGTTTTATTTGACAAAATATTCTGAATTATAATAAAGTTAATCCAGAAACTTAAAAAAACTACATACCATAACTGTACCTCCATTTACTTACGTACTCTTTTCTAATGGGCTCATACTATATTCGCAGTTATGGAAATGAAAAACGGGGGGAGAGTCCAAAATGAAGTCATTATTACGAAAAAAAGCGCTCAGTACTGAATCACCAAAGCAACTAGATAGAACATTAACTGCACTCGATTTAACGTTTTTAGGAATCGGCGCCGTAATTGGGACAGGAATCTTTGTATTAACGGGGATTGTTGCAGCAAAACATTCTGGTCCTGGTATTATGCTATCATTTCTTATCGCTGCATTTACTTGTGCTTGTGTAGCCTTTTGTTATGCTGAATTTGCTTCTTCTATACCTGTCTCAGGAAGTGTGTATACTTACGCATATATGACAGTCGGAGAAGTCGTCGCCTTCATCGTCGGATGGTGTTTAATGCTCGAATATTTACTTGCCGTTGCAGCTGTAGCTGTTGGGTGGTCTGGTTATTTACAATCTTTACTACAAGGATTTAACATACACCTTCCCGCCATAATCGCCTCGGCCCCCGGTGTTGGAAAAGGTGGTATCATTGATTTACCAGCTGTCTGTATTTTACTTCTTATTACTGGCCTTTTAAGTTTCGGTATACGTGAAAGTGCACGTATTAATAATATTATGGTTCTTATTAAACTAGCTGTTATCATTGCCTTTATCGTTGCAGGCGCAAAATATGTAAAGCCTGAAAATTGGACACCGTTCATTCCATTCGGATACGACGGTATTATTACTGGAGCTGCCACTGTATTTTTCGCCTTTTTAGGGTTTGATGCAATCGCAACCGCTGCAGAAGAAACGAAAAAACCACAGCGTGATTTACCAATAGGCATTATCGGTTCCCTTCTTATTTGTACTGTTTTATACATGATCGTATCTTTCGTTTTAACAGGCATGGTTCCTTATACACAATTAGACGTTTCTGATCCAGTTGCATTTGCATTGCATTTCGTTGGTGAAGATACAATTGCAGGGTTACTCGCTGTTGGTGCGATGACTGGAATGACAACCGTTCTCTTAGTCGTTATGTATGGACAAGTTCGTGTTTCATATGCGATGAGCCGCGACGGTTTACTTCCAAAAGCGTTAGCACGTGTAAATAAAAAAGTGAAAATCCCTTTATTAAATACGTGGATTACTGGCGTTGTTGCCGCTTTATTAGCAGGACTTTTAGACCTACATTTACTCGCGAATTTAGTAAACATCGGTACGTTAACAGCCTTCACATTCGTTTGCTGTGCTGTACTTATTTTACGAAAAACACACCCTGACTTAAAACGCGGATTCCGTACTCCTTTCGTACCTGTACTACCAGTTGTCGCAATTCTTTGCTGTTTATATTTAATGATCAATTTGTCTAAAACGACATGGATTAGCTTTGCAGTTTGGCTTATAGTCGGCTTATGCTTCTATTTCTTCTACTCTAGAAAGCATAGTCATTTAGCTACTGAAAAAACAAATGATGAGACGAAAGAAGCATAATAAAATAGCTCGCCGATGAAACGGCGAGCTATTTTCCTGTTTTATTATGTTTTCTCGTTAACGATTGTAAAATGATGAATATGCCGATGCAAGCTGTAAGCGATGCCCAATTCCCTATTGGTGTAGCGTATTTAAAAACTCCAATACTTACAAGCAATAAGAAAATAATCACCTGATATATAAGCTTCCACTTTTGCATAGATTCCCCCTTTACTTCGTCTCCTTCTTTTTCTTCCACGCATTTACACTATCAAAGAAGAAATTAATAAATAACGTGCCTAAACCCGCTAATAAGAAAGTCATTAAAAATAGAATCCATATACTTTTATCTTTTAATAAATAATATCCTACAAGGAGCACAACCGCGATCCATACATATTCAAGAATTCTTTTTAGCTTTTTCTGTTCCAAATTATTCGCTCCCTCTTTCTATACTACTTTTAGTATAACAAAAAAGAAGCCTATCATGATAAGCTTCTTTTTCTTCTCTCTTATTTGTTCATGCTTTTTTCAACGAGTGAAATCGCATGCTCTATCGTACGATTCATCGTTTCTACCTGTTCGTCTTTCACTTTCGCATCTTTTAATACAGCTTCTGCAACTGTAATTTTTTGTTGTAATGATTTCACTGAACCGTCCGTTACATTCGCAGCTTGCGCTTTCTGTACTACAACTTTTGCAGATTCAATATTGATTTGTAATTTTTCTTTCGGTGTTTTTGGTTGCTCTTCTGCTACTTTAGATTGTACAAAGGTTACATTAGCTGTTTTTAATTCGTTATACGTTTGAATAATTTGTTCCCCAGTACTTCCGATATTTTCAAACGCTTGCTTTGCAGTGTTATAGCCTTTCTCTAGTTCTTGAAATGCTTCCTTTGAGTACTGACCTGGCTTATCACCAAATTCATACGTACCGGCTAACACTGCTTTTACTTTTCCTAGCTCTTCATATAACGCGTTTACTTGCTCTAACTTCGTACGATTAAAAAACTCATTGTACGCTGCTAATACTTCTGAAGAACTTAATGCTTTACTATATAATTTTGCTAGCGCAATTTGACCATTTAACGGAATGCCACCATTTCCATTGCTATCTGGATCAGCTCCAAATGCAAACGGTACGTTCGGGTGATACACTTTCCCTTGAGCTGGTTGGCTATTTATTTTTTTACCATCTACATAAATTGCTATTTCACTTCCGTTATACGTTCCTGTTAAATGATATGTTTTGTTCGCTTCTAACTGCACGCCAACACGTTTATAACTACCACCAATATGAGCCCACAATTCAACATTTCCACTTCCTGTAGACTCAAAACCAATTCCACCACTCTCTGTATTTTGCAAAATACCTTGTCCACGAATTTCATTCATTGAAAATACAGTTTCTAACGTAAATGCATTTGCTACTTTTTCTTTTTGGGCTGCTGAAAACGGCAGATACCCAAATGTATTTGCTTTCCCGTTTAACTTCATAACATTCTTTTTCAAAGCTTTATCATATTCAATAGTCACATTGCCCTTCACATCACCTTTTGTAACAAATGGTGAATTGTCTTTAAATGTACCATCTGCAAAGTTCACATCGAAAACATCAGCCTTTGGCACTTTTACATTCGGATCGATATTATCTTTTTTCGTAGTAATTTCTGCCGTTAACGGCTGCACACTTTCATTGCCAAATGAATCAATTGCAACGACTTCAAGTAGGTATGTTTTCCCACCATCTAACCCTGCAAGCGTAAATGTAAGGTCTTTCGGCACTGGGTCACGGTAAAACTCTGAGAATGCTAATAACTTATTTTTAATCTCACCTGTTTGTTTATCCTTCGCTTGTACACGATAAGAATGAACAAGAAGGTTGTCCAATGCTTGCGGGAATGTTACTGTTACTGCGTTTTCTGTTACATTTGATACAGCAAACTTTGCATCCTTAGCGAAGTATGGCTTTTCTTTATCACGATTTTCTACATGTGTAAATGTTTCTTTCTTTGCTGGCAATTTAATTTTCCAAGGCTCACCTGTCCAAGCATTCGTATGGAAATCACGACGGTTAATCGTTACTTCTTCATCATCTACTTCTACTAATAAACCTTGGCTTAACGTACTAGCTCCTGGCGGGATATTTCCTTGTACTTTACCGCCTTCAACTTCCATATAACTTACAGAAGATGTACCAACAGACGTAAAGTCTTTTTGATGAATTGATCTTGGATCATCTAACGGATAATGAGAATGACCTGAAAACGTAATGACTTGTGGGTATTCTTTTAATACTGCATTTATTTTCGTACTATCTTTCGTTCCCCACTCTTGGCTACCGTATACTGTATCTTTAATATGTTGATGTAAAAATACGAAAATCGGCTTTTCTGGATCATCCTTTTGCGCTTTTGCCATTTCTTCTTTTAACCAGTTAATTTGCTTGTCTGAATAATATCCATGAGTTGTCCCATCTTCCGGAGACATAACAAGGAAGTGATACCCTTTCACCACTTTATGATAATAAATCGATTCCATTCCTGTTTTTTCTAAGAAACGCTTCTGCGCTCCCTCTACAGATAAGCCGTTCCAATAATCATGATTACCGAGAGAATTCATTCGTACCGCATTTTTATTTGCATTTTCATTATACACTTGCATGAAGCGATCATATTGTTGTACCGATCCTGAATCAGTAAAATCTCCTACAATTACAAATGCATCTTGTTTTGGAGCAAGTGTATTAAACTGTTCAATCGCTCTTTTCCAACGAAACGTATCATCCGTTCCACTGTTTTTAATATGTACATCACTTACAACTGGAAAAACTAACTTCTTCTCACTCTGCACCTTTTCTTGTTTCTTCTCTTCCGCTTTGACTGATGTACTACACGGAAATGATACAAACGCCAATACAAAAATCATTAATAATCCAATAAGGCCTTTTACTTTTCTTAAAGCAGTTCTGTCCACGTGAATCCTCCTCATAATAATTGATTCATTACAAGGGCTATTTTATCTAAAGCATATTAATGTCGTTTAAATAACAAATGGATTTTATTAGATTTTTGTAAATATACAGTTAATTATAAATTAAGTCCCACATTCCTCGTACTATTGTATACAACCACCTTTTGTCTAAAAGAGTCTGATCATTCTTTTCCCATGTCTATTCACATATACTCTTTTCTATAACATGAATGATAAGTTAAGATGTAAGCCTATTAGACAATCTTAATTTTTAACATTTTCTTCTTTTCTTAACACATCGGCCATGCTTCTACATTTAATAGTAGTAAAAGACAACTTAAAAAGGAGGGGTTGTATTGAAGAATAAAAAAAATATTGGCTGTTTCGCTCCTTTATCTATCATTTGTCCAGACCCTTGTCCACCGCCCCCTCCTCCAAATCCAAGTTGCGAGCTAGTAACAAATGAATTTGCAGGGAATTTCCTCATAACTAATAACACCATTCCCTCTGCCAAAGATGCATTACAATCAATGATACTATGGCAAAGTGATGGGATACTCCTTATATCAGGTACTGTCTCGGTTTACAATAGTACTAGCAGCACTGAAGCAATTACAATACAAATCGCTGGAGCAGTAACTAATATTTTCACTGTGTTTCCTGGCAATACAATATCTTACACAGGTAAAGGTTTAATATCCGTTAGTATTATTAATATACAAAGTAATCCTTCACTATATTTAGAAGGCAAGTATTGTTGCCAATTTACATGTTGCTTATAGAATACCAATTTCATTACTTCCTCAATAAAAAAAACATACCCTTTACGGTATGCTTTTTTATGAAATCGGATAACGTACTGTAATACAAAACTCTCCTTGATTAACAGTTGTTCCTGTCGTAGTAATTCGAATTGTAGTAAAATATCGTATAGTGAAAGTACCGCTACTTTGCGGTTGAACAGTAATCGTATCAACTACTGTAGCACCTACTAAAAAATCAACAGTAATTGGATTTGCGCCTACATCATATTTCACATAACCCGAACCATACACTTCTTGCGTAATATTATTCGTATATACAATTTGAGTACCAGCACCTGTAATAGACCAGTCTGTACATACTTGATCTTGTACAAGCGTTTTATTAGAACAACAAGACAAACTGGAACTTCTCATTCCCATTTTGATCCTCTCCTATTCTGTTATGAAAGTGGATAACGTGTTGTAATACAAAACTCTCCCTGATACGTTCCAGCAGGTGTTGCCGGTAACACAACTTGTATACTATCAAAGCGGCGATACGTAAAAGCAATACTCGTTCCTGGGTTTAATGTTTGTGTATCAATTGTAGCCCCAGCAGAATCAAGTGCTTCTACAGTGATTGGGCCTGGTCCAACATCATATTTCACAAAGCCAGTACCAATTACATTTTGATTAATATTATTTGTATAGAGAACATTATCAATTGCTGTTGCAACTACAGTAGCAGACCACGGACTACACACTTTATCTTGCACATAATTTTTATCTGGACAGCAAGTTAACGCTGACCCTGAGCACTCACAAGACATAGTTGTTTCCCCTCTCTCTTTTATATTCCCTATATGTGTATGTCCTTTAGAGTCTTTTGCCTGTACTATTCATCCATTTTCAAAAATTAATCAAAACTCAATGCTAATAACTAGATAGATTCCGTTTTGTTTCGTTTTTTCATAAATTTATAGATAAAGATACTAGCCACGATAAGAAGAACGCCTCCTAATATCGGTAGCATATATTGTCCAACAACATCCGCTGCTTTTTCCCAATGCGGACCTAATTTCATTCCTACATATATATACAAAGCCGTTAACGGGAACATCGCTACAAATGTATATATGCTAAATTTCCATATGTTCATTTTCGCCATACCACATGGAACGGAAATAAGTGTTCGAACTCCTGGAACGAAGCGTCCAACAAATGCTACAACCGGTCCATATTTCTCAAAGAAATCATCTGCCTTTTGAATTTGTTCTTCTTTAATGAAGAAGTATTTTCCGTATTTTATTAATAGAGGACGACCACCGTAATAACCGAGTGCATATAACGTTAATGGTCCTGTCGTTCCACCAAGCGTTCCGGCTAATACAGCTAGCCAAAAATTCATATCTCCCTCGTACACCCAATATCCAACCATAGGCAAAACTACTTCTGCTGGAATAAATTCAAACGTTAATGCTAACACAACTCCAAAATAAGAAAACTGCTTTAAAAACTCGATTATATCTAAAATAATTTGCTCCATTCTTTTAACTCCTATCCAATATTTACATTATGCTTTTCTTGTAATTGCACTGGCGCCATTTTTACAATTCGATTCAAAATGAATAAAACAATTCCAATATCATCTAAAATACCGATAAACGGCAGGAAGTCTGGAATTAAATCAAGCGGCATCGCCACATAACCAACTAAAAAAGCAACAGATAAAATTTTCTTCTTTATTGAAACCTCTTTTGAAGTGAAAAAGTCAAATAGGAATGGAACAAACTTGCGGACATGAAATACAACTCTTAATCTACTAATAAGTTTTTTCATTTTTTATCTCCTCTCTTTGTATACAAAAAGGCCCCTACCAAATATGGTAAGGGTCCTAAAAAAGACAATAAGGGGCCTGTACCATTGCTGGTAAAGGTCTCACTAACAACGAAACGTTGCCAATAAAGCCGAGGGTTTCTCCCTGTAATGACGACTTTACTGTAATAAGTTACTCCCCTTTATATACACAATTTTATACAATCACATTAAAATATTTTAGAGGGCTTGTCAATACATTTTATGACTCGAACTATCTAGCTTACCCTTGACTAAAAATAAAAAACGTATATGAAATTTCTTACTATCTCATAATAAACATACTTATTTTTTTAAATGAAAGGAGAAATTTCATATGCATACCGTATGGAAAGGTGCACTTTCACTTGGGCTATTAAATATAGGAATCAAACTATATAGTGCCGTAGAAGAAAACGATATAAAATTTTTAAGTCTCCATAAAGAATGCCTAACACCTATTAAATATAAAAAGTTTGCTCCTGATTGTACGGATGAAGAAATCGATGATAAAGATATTGTAAAAGCCTATGAATATGCACCTCATAAATACATCATTATTGATGAAAAAGAATTAGCTGAGCTGCAAAAAGTTCATGAGCCACGGTCCATTCGTATTATATCTTTTGTCCAAAATAGCGAAATTGATTCTGTTCTCTATGACCGTTCTTATTTTATAGGCCCTACGCCGGGACACGAAAAGTCATATTTATTATTAAAAGAAGCTCTTGAACGTACGAATAAACTTGGTCTTATTCATATTTCTATCAGAAAAAAACAACACTTAGCTATTATCCGTAGCTTTGAAGATGGGCTTATGTTACAAACCATTCATTACCCTAATGAAATTCGCAATATAACAACTACACCTAATTTACCAAGTAACGAAGATCATCCTATTCAAAAACAAGAACTCACCGCGGCAATCAATTTAATTCATCATCTTACAAATCCTTTCGAACAAGAGCTATTTACAGACGAGTATAAAGAAGCTCTTACCGAATTAATCGAAAACAAAATTGAACAACAAGAAAAAACTGAAACAATCTCCCCAGCTCCAAACATCATCAATATTATGGAGACATTACAGGCAAGTATTGAGCAAGCAAAAATAAAAAGAGATAATAAAAAAGAAGAAGAGGCCAACTGAAATCGACCTCTTGTTCTTTAAAGTGGATTACATTTTGGCATCTCAAGTCCAGATGATTGTGCTAACTTTAATAAATAATAACATTCCTCTCTTGCCATATGATCTGCCATTCTCGCTGATAATGCACTTAATATTTCATTCGATAATTCTAACTCTTCTACTTCATGTAGAAAATGCGAAAATAGTTTGAGTTCAAGTGAAACATCTTTTGTAAACTTCTTTAACGCCGGAAAATGATGAAGCTCTGTCCGTAAATATCCGGTCATTTCAACCGCTTTTAAATAAAATTGTTCAAAGTGCTTCGTGAATTCTTCACTTTTCTCTTTTAATTTTTTTTCAACAAGATCTAACCCACCAGAAATAGAGCCCGCATGACCGGCCGCATCCGTTAACCAAACGAGATGGTAATGCAGTTCATGAAAAACAGGCGGAACTTCTCCTTTCTTTAAAAACTCTAACACCGTTATATACTCTTCTACTTCATTTACCATATGATTAATAAAAGTTGGCGTAAAATGAATAGTAATTTTCCCCTCCAACTGTTTCTGTATAATATTTAATTTAAACGTTCGTATTTCCTTAGCAGCTCGCTCTGCCTCTTTTGAGAATGCAATAAGATTGACAGTATGAATTTTATTTAAAAAGCCTGTAAACGTCTCAACAAAATAAGTAGCTTTCTTTATATCTTCCTTCTCCTTTGGAGCTAACGCATCAAGTAAAAATTGCGCATGATCACTAAGTACCTTTAGCCAAAACTTATGCTCAAACAACGCACTTTCTTCGTAATTTCTCTCCATCAAATCGCCTCGCTATGTTCATTTCTTTCTATCACTTGAACTTTATATCCATCTGGGTCTTGTACTACAATACTCTTCGTACACTCATTTTCTGTATATACAATTTCATAAAACTCTAATTTCTTCTTTAACTTCTCTATGTTAGAAATTGAGAATTTTAGTACATCACACAAAGCTGTAATACTCTTCTCACGTCCACCTAAACTTCGATTCATAACAAAACTAATTCTCATTGAATTAGCATCATACCAAACCCCTGTTATATCTAATTGAGGTCTCTCTGAACTGGGGATTATTCCTAAAATCCCTTCGTAAAAATACAGCGTTTCCTTTAAGTTATTTACTTCTAGCACAATGAAATTCTTTACATTCTCCACATTCATTCCCCCTGTACTTATTACTTTTTTATATGTGTCATAAATGCCTATTATGTCTGAATACAATACGTAGTGATGAAGATTTAAGGAGGTTTATTCATGAATAAATATATGAGATCATTCGTGCCATACCATAGCCCTCAAGATCCTTGTCCTCCTATCGGAAAAAAATATTATTCTACTCCTCCTAATTTATTTTTAGGTTTTCAACCGCCAAATTTACCGCAATTCACACCAAAAGAGGCATTACAAAAAGGGACTTTATGGCCTGTTTTTTATGACTATTATGAAAATCCTTATAAAAAAGGGCGGTGACTACTGACGTGACTCAATCGCTACCAGAAGAATATTATCAACTTTTACTGGAGCTTCAAGAACTAGACTTTGTACTAGTTGAACTAACTCTTTATTTAGATACACATCCAGATGACACTGCTGCGATTAATCAATTTAATGACTTCTCCTATAAACGAAGGGTATTAAAACAAAAGATGGAAGAAAAATACGGACCACTTCAGCAGTTTGGAAATAGTTATTCTAACGCTCCATGGGAATGGAGCAAAGGTCCTTGGCCATGGCAAATATGAAGGAGAGAAACTATGTGGATTTATGAGAAGAAATTACAATACCCTGTTAAAGTAAGTACTTGTAATCCAGCACTCGCAAAATTATTAGTTGAACAGTACGGTGGTGCAGATGGTGAATTGGCTGCTGCCCTTCGCTACTTAAATCAGCGTTATACTATTCCTGACAAAGTCGTTGGCTTGCTAACCGATATCGGCACCGAAGAATTCGCACACCTAGAAATGATCGCTACAATGATTTATAAATTAACAAAAGATGCGACACCAGAACAAATGAAAGCTTCCGGATTAGATGCGCAATACGCTAATCATGATAGTGCGTTATTTTATCATAATGCAGGTGGTGTTCCCTTTACTGCTACTTATATTCAGGCAAAAGGAGACCCTATCGCAGATTTATATGAAGATATTGCCGCTGAAGAAAAAGCGCGCGCAACATATCAATGGCTCATTAACTTATCCGATGATCCAGATATAAATGACAGCTTACGCTTTTTACGTGAACGAGAAATTGTGCATTCACAACGCTTCCGAGAAGCAGTTGAAATTTTAAAAGAAGAACGTGATAAAAAGATTTTCTTTTAACACACATATCGTAACGATATGTGTGTTTTTTTATATGTAAAGTTAAATCCTTCCTAATTAACATATAAATAGTATATTTATTCAATTTAATGCATTATTTTTTAATTTTTATAAAATTCCCTCTTGCTTTCTAGTCATCAGACCTTTAAAATAATAACAGTTACTCGACAAATTATTTGAATTTTCGACAAAAACACTCATTAGGAGGATTTTCTTTATATGCGTACAACTTTAAAACCAGCGCAAATACTTTCGATTAGTTTACTACTATTCGCAGTTTTCTTCGGTGCTGGTAATATGATTTTCCCGCCCCTTCTCGGTCTTTCTTCCGGAGAGAACATGTGGGTTTCCATTACAGGGTTTATTATTACAGACGTCGGTTTATCTTTACTAGCTATCGTCGCTGTTGCCCTTGCCGGTGGTAGTTTTAACACTTTAGCAAGCCGTGTTCATCCAAAATTCGCAGCAGTATTCGCTATCATTATTTATCTTTCAATCGGCCCACTATTTGTTATTCCACGAACTGGATCTGTATCTTACGAAATTGGGATCGCACCACTTTTCCCAGATCAATGGTATTCTATGTTAGTTTTTAGCGCTATTTTCTTTACAGTCGTTTACTTCCTATCATTAAATCCATCCAAATTAGTAGATCATATCGGTAAAATATTAACGCCAATTTTACTTGTAATTATTGCAATTATGGCAACAAAAGCAATTCTTTCACCAGGATCATTCACAGAACCTATCGGTGACTATAAAGACATCCCATTTTTCAAAGGATTTCTTGAAGGATTTTTAACTTTAGATGCAATTGGGGCACTCGTATTATCAACGATTGTTGTAAATGCAATTCGCCAAAACGGTATACAAGATAAAAAATCCATTGCAAAATATACAATTATTTGCGGAAGCATTGCTGCCCTTTTCTTAACAATTGTTTATTTCTTACTCGGTTATATCGGAGCTTCAAACGGAAACTTAGGACAATTCGAAAACGGTGGTCAGCTATTAGCTACGATTATGTATCAATTCTTTGGGACAAGCGGTAACGTTTTATTAAGTATCGCAATTATTTTCGCTTGTTTAACGACTGCAATCGGTGTTGTAAGTGCATTCGCAAACTATTTCGCAACAGTGTTAACGAATGTTTCATACAAGAAACTGGTACTATACGTTTGTATATTTAGCTTCATCATTTCAAACCTAGGCTTAAGCTTATTAATTAAAATTACATTACCTGTATTAATTATTTTATATCCAATTACAATCATTTTAATTTTCGTATCATTTATTGATAAATATACGAAACGTAAACCTTCTGTCTATATCGGAGCAATGATCGCTGCATTCCTTATTAGCTGTATTCATGCACTTGATAATGTGGAAATGATTCCAAACTTTATCGCTAATATCGTACACACAATTCCTTTTTATAACTTAGGAATCGGCTGGATTGTTCCGGCAATTATCGGTGGTATAATCGGATACTTTATTCCGCAAACAGAAGCTGAAGGTGAAGTTTCTACGAAATAAAAAAAGAAGCAAGCATTGATTATGCTTGCTTCTTCTTTACTTTCACATCGTATGTTTAAAAGTAAATAACTCTTCTTTTGACTGCACAACAGATTGTTCTTCTTCTACAACTGGCTTCTTTATCTCTCCGCCTAACCTTACTTTTAACATCGCCTCTTCTATACTTTTTACAATCATATTTCCTGAAAAAATAGTAAGCCCGAAAAATGTAATTGGGACGAGAGGAATCCATGGATGCACTGTTAATGACCTAAAATAGACTCCTATTAACCCTGACCATTCATGTGTGTAAGAGTCTATTTCTTTTATCCCTATCGGTCCACCAAACTGGACTGTCCCTCCAAAAAACACCTCAAGTAACCCTAAATGAAGTAAAATAGTCAAGGTTTGAGTAAACTGCTGAAGAAATACGAGTATAAACGTCATATTGAGATGCGGAAAAAGGTGCTTTATAACAATATGTCTTCTTGATCCACCTAATATGCGCGCAGCATCAATAAATTCTTCCGTTTGTAATTTACGAACTTCCTTCGCCACATAAAGTGCAATAACTGGCATCACAAGCAGTACAAGTAATACAACTTGGAACGAAGCCCTTTCAAAAAAAGTTGTTGTTTCCTCTCCACTTCCAAATCTATTCACAGCTTGAAGAAAGAAATACGCAATCATAACTGTCGGAATAACTGTGAAACTATCAAAAAAAGCCTCAATCTTCGAAAAGCCTCTTTTTATATATGTTCCGAGTATAACACCGAAAAACACACCTATTACCATTCTAAGTGCCGCAATTAAAATAGATATACCAATCGTCCACTTCGCACCTTCAATTACTAAATGTAAAAGGTCATATCCTTTCAAGTCTGTCCCAAGTAAAAATTGTAATGAAGGTGAAAACGGTGGCACTTCTGGATTTCCATCCGCATCATATTGCAGTGTAACTTTTTTAATCTGTCCATCATTCCATATCGTATTTCCGATGCTCAAAAGAACTAATAGGAGAAGAAAACCAATGCTTATCCAAAATCTTTTATCGCGTTTTATATACGTCCACATATTATAATCTCTCCTTCATCGCAGCTGGAATGAGATAATGAAACAATTTAAATATAATAAAAATCGGAATATAAATAAGCAGCACACTAACGATGAAAACCTCAACCCTAATACCCATATACGATTTCAAAAACATAAAAATACCACTCGTATTAAAAATCCATTCTATAATATATAAATTAGATAGCATAAAAAAAACATTCGTTTTCGCAAAGAAAAGTGTACTAAGCAACACATTTCGTAAAATATGACGATTTAAAATATGAAAGCGATTCAGACCTTTCGCTTTAGCAAATAGTACATAATCTTTTTCTAGCTCATTTTCAAAACGAAGCACTAACATTTTTACAAACATAATCGTTGTCGGTATACTCAAACATAATATTGGCAATCCTCTAATCGACTCGCCTCCAATTGACGCAATTTGAAAAGGTAAAAAACCTGTTTGTTTAAAAAACCATATAACTAAAATTTGTGATACTAAAATAAGAAGAATGTCTGGAATGGATTCTAGGAAGATAAGAAATGATTTAATTCGATGTTGTATACGCGGTGAACTACTCATAATCATATAAACGATACAAAATGCTACAAATAATGAAATGAAAAAAGCGGCCAAAAAAATAACAATCGTCTCTTTATAATGGACAAACAACTGTGGGAATAAAAATTTATCTCTCACATATTGCAAATTGGAGAGATCCATTAAGTTCAAAAATACTTCTTTTAAACTCTTTATGTACTCTGATACATGCAGCTCAAATCCATAAAATAATTTCGGCAGTGCTCCTAAACAAATAATCCCCAAAATCGAAATAATAAATTGAATCGTCATTTCCATCCCATTCAAAAATACTTTTTTGACCATTTTTCCCCTTCTCTCTCTATGATTTACCCTTTAATTTTATTCTTAATTTTCTGAATTGTAAATATTCAAACACAAAAAATCACTAGGTTATGATCCTAGTGATTCTTTATGTACATGTTTTTCTCTTTTCGCAAACGGTATATACACAATAAAACATCCAATAAGCGCTGCGAGTTCTAATGAAATAATATAGTAAGGATGTGGCCCGAACATATCGAGTAATGAGGCAGTTTCTGGCTTATGAGCTAAAAACATATAATTTCCACCCGTTTTGTAATTCACAAACGAAACAATTGGAATCAATATGTTTAAAAATATCATTGTGCGTTTAATAGATTGTACTGTCGGACGATATCCTTCTACCCAAGTCATAAAGAGCGGTGCCCAAATGAGCAATACATGCGCAATGAAATATTCAATGAAACGAAAATGCGGAAAAGCATACTGCAAGTTTGGCGTTAAAATGGCTTGTGATGCACCGATAATTCCTGTGAAAAACACAATCTCATATATGCGATAACTTTTCGTTACAATCATAATTGACGCTAACAATAAACTAATCGTACATAACTCAAATGGTAATGAAGTGCCTAGGTCAAAAATTCCGGCTTTCCATTCCCACATATGAAGCCCAATTTCACTTCCTATAAATAGAAATGCAATCGCATATCGAACCGTTATATTCCACTTAATTTGACGTAATACATCTTGGTATTGATATAGAAAAAAGATCCCCACCAACATAATAAATAATATAATGGCATGTTGCCTTGAGTATGGAATAAATGGTTTTAATGGATGCGCACTAAAATATGCTTCCATCTTCCTTCCTCCTTTCCTACCTACAATATTATTGTAGGTAGGAAAGGAGGAGTCAATTCATTTGCTTAGGCTAGGACAACCTCTACCTTACATTTACATATTCATACCTTACAAAACTGTAAGGTTATTGTAAGCTAAAACGATTTGTCAGATTCTTCACCTCTTCTATACTTAATGTAGATACTAAAACGAACGAAAAGGTGATAAATAGATGAAGAAGAAAAATAAAGTGTTAATTACTAGTGTAGTAGCAATCGGAATTGCAGCTGGATCATACTTTGCATTTGCTGGTGGTGGTGGTTCAGATGTTGCAATGGCATATAGCAGTTATAAAGTAACAGAAAAACAAATCGAAAACGCGCAAAAATTTGGCGGTGAAGTTATTCCAAACGGAATTGAAACTATTTCATTTGATCCAACAAAAGGCACGTATGAATTAGCGGTTAAAAAAGGCGATGAAGTGAAAAAAGGGCAGCTTCTGTTTAAATATAATGACCCTACTGCTAAACAAGGTGTAACGGAAGCAGAAATGCAAAAGAAAATCGCACAAAAAGAAGTAACATTGTTCCAAAAACAAATCGATGCAGCGAAACAAAAATTACAAAAAGATAAAAATGCAGGTCTTCCTCAGGAAGCATTAAAAGCATCGGAAGTCGAAGTGCAACAATTAGAATCGCAACTTGAAATGAAAAAGTTTGAAGTTGAAAAATCTGATGAAATGATTAAAGCAGCAAAAGAGAAAGTAAACAATCTTTCTGTAACAAGTCCTGTTGATGGTGTAATTGATGATATCGTGAAAACTGCTGATGAAAAAACAGGTATGAGTGGCATTACTCTTCGTCATGCTGGTCAATTTAAAGTAAAAGGTCAACTTTCTGAATATGAGCTTGCTAGTATGAAAGTTGGGCAAGAAGTAACTGTTTCATCAAAAACAGTTGCTGGTAAAACTTGGACAGGAAAAGTAACGGAAATCGGTTCTACACCATTAAAGAGCATGGACGAAAATAAAACTGTTTCTAACTATCAATTCACTGTCACATTAGATAATAGTGAAGAATTACAAAACGGCTTCCACGTTTACGTAACAAGTAAATCTGGCGAAGCAACTGGTACAATTGTTCCGAAAAGCAGCATCGTGAAAAAAGGTGACAAAAATGTTGTCTTCGTTGTAAAAGATGGTAAAGCGAAAGAACAAGCGATTACTGTTGAATTCGAGACAGATAGCGAAGCAAAAGTTTCTGGAGTGAAAAAAGGAGAGCAAATTATCTCTAAACCTGAAAAAGATTTAAAAGATGGTATGGAGGTTGTCGCCCAGTGATTAACTTAAAAGGCATCACGAAATCCTTCCAAAATGGTGCAGAGTCCGTTCAAATATTACACGGAATTGACGTAACACTAAACCAAGGAGAATTCACTTCTATAATGGGACCTTCTGGTTCTGGTAAATCAACTTTAATGAACATTATCGGTTGCTTAGATAAACCAACGACAGGTGCGTATGAATTAGCGGGACAAAATATTTCAAACATGTCTGAAACCGAACTTGCACGCGTTCGTAATAAAGAGATCGGGTTTGTATTTCAAAACTTCATGTTATTACCGAGACTTACAGCACTTCAAAATGTAGAACTACCTCTTATTTACGCTGGAGTCGATAAAAAAGAAAGACGTGAACGCTCATTAGCCGCTTTAACAAAAGTTGGTTTAGCGGATCGAGCTACTCACTTACCGAACGAATTATCCGGTGGTCAAAAGCAGCGTGTTGCCGTTGCCCGTGCAATTGTAAATAACCCAAAATTCATTTTAGCTGATGAACCAACGGGTGCACTTGATACGAAAACGAGTACACAAATTATGGACCTCTTTTACGAATTAAACAAACAAGGCTCAACAATCATTATGATTACCCATGATCGTGAAATCGGGGAAGCTGCAGCACGTCAAATTGTAATTCGTGACGGAAATATCGTCCAAGATTGGAGAGGTTAATTTTGAACACGAGTGAAAATATACGCATGGCCCTTTCCTCTATCTTTGCTCATAAAATGCGTTCTATATTAACAATGCTAGGTATTATTATTGGTATTAGCGCCATTATTACTATCATTTCAATGGGTGATGGTACAAATGCAAAGTTTAAAAAAGAGTTAGGCCAAGGAAAAGATACAGAAGTAACGATTTACTACAACAACCCTGATTACGGAACTGATAGTGCCAAAATTACAGCTGATATGTTAAAACGTCTTCAAACTGTGCCAGGCGTTAAAGATGTTTATCCAGATGTAAGTATGAAAGTAAAAGCATCTTCTGGTTCAAAAGATGTCTCTCTTGATTTAAGAGGTGGAACAGGCGCCTTCATGACAGATGCGAAAATAAAATTAGTTCACGGTCGTGAATTAAATGATAGTGAATTAAAGCAAGCGATTCCTGCTGTTATTTTAAATGAAGAAGCTTTCAATAAATTATTTAACGGCTGGGAATCAAATTTATACACTGATATAAAAGGAAAGCCATATAAAGTAGTCGGTGTGTATGAAACGAAAAACGATTTCGGAATGGCTATGTCAGAAGGTTACACATCACTTGAAAACGCTCCTGTAATCTCAGGA
The DNA here is from genome assembly GCF_016483345.1 of Bacillus cereus group sp. N24. NCBI lineage: Bacteria > Bacillati > Bacillota > Bacilli > Caryophanales > Bacillaceae > Bacillus > Bacillus cereus group sp. N24. Next base: position 66,359 of record NZ_JAEHCA010000016.1, on the reverse strand, counting down.
GTAACTGAGTATGACTCTGTAAGATTAATATTAACTTCACCAGCAGAACGTAAGAGTGTAGAAAAACAAGCCGCTTCTGTTTTAAACGATATGAAAGCTCCTAAATTTGAGCATAAATTTGAAGCTCAAGATATGGGTGAATTTACGAAGCAACTAGATGAATCAATCGGTATGATGAAAATGGTATTCGGTGGTATTGCTGCTATTTCATTACTTGTTGGTGGTATTGGTGTAATGAACATCATGCTTGTATCTGTAACAGAACGTACACGTGAGATCGGTATTCGTAAAGCACTTGGTGCAACACGCGGTAAAGTATTAACGCAATTCTTAATCGAATCTTGTATTTTAACAGGACTAGGTGGTTTTATCGGATTCATGCTCGGTATCTTCTTCGCTTGGATCGTCTCAATCTTTGCCGGATGGCCACTTGTTATCTCAAAAGAACTTGGACTTCTTTCAGTAGGTATTTCAATGCTAATCGGTATTGCATTCGGACTACTACCAGCTAACAAAGCTGCAAAACTTGATCCAATTGAATGTTTACGATATGAGTAAATAAAAAACGTAGGAGTGTACACTCCTACGTTTTTTATTTACCTATCAAATTGTGTTTCTTCTATTATATATGTTTCACGTTACAACTATCTTTCTAATACTCTTCATTCTTTATAGATACTCGGACTATTATCGAATCCTATTATTGCAAAAATAATATGTAATAGACAAAATACAAGGCGTAATTTTTTCCATACATCGACTTATTTTGTAACAATTCTATCGATATTTCATTAAATTTCACCTCATTTATATATTTCCACAGCCAAAAATATTATTATTTTATAACTAAATTTTCGTTTCAACAGTAAAACACACCATTTTTGTAATACTACAGAAAACAATTAGAAATATTACTGTAACACTATTAACGTTATAGAAATTGAAATACCACTCATTTTATGTTTCACACGCTCTAATCCTCCAAAAAACAATAAGGAAGCGCTATCAGGTTATTTATGGAATTATTACAGAATATTAATGCCCCGTTACGAAAGCTTTGTAATTTTATGTTTTTCGCAAATAAGAAAATAATGGTTGCTATAATGAGGTCAACGAAAACAAATGCAATGGAGGCTATTATGAAAAAATTTATGGGTATAGCAACAGCAGCGGTTTTTGGTCTTGGGATTTTCACAACATCTGCTAAAGCAGAAACAATCGTAACGACTGACGTACTAAACGTACGAGAAAACCCAACTACTGAATCAAAAGTTGTAGGAAAATTATTAGATGGATATAAAGTAAATGTTTTACATACAGAAAACGGATGGTCAAAAGTTAAATTGAATAGCGGTAAAGAAGCTTTCATAAGCGCTGACTATACGAAAGATACTTACTACGTAACAGCAAACGTATTAAACGTACGTGCTGGAGCAAATACAGATTCAGAGATTATTGGTAAGTTAAAACAAGATGATGTAATCGAAACAACACATCAAGTACAAAATGACTGGATTCAATTTGAATATAACGGAAAAACAGCTTATGTTCATGTTCCCTACTTAACAGGTAAAGCACCAGTTAAAGTTCAACCAGCTATTAAAGTTGAAAAAACAACTAAAGTTCAAGACACAGCTAAAGTTCGTGAAGCAGTTAAAGCTGGTGAAGTAGCTGAAACTCAAGCAAAAGCTAAAGCAGAGGCAGCAACTAAAGCTCGTGAAGAAGCTGAAGCTCAAGCAGAAGTTAAAGCTCAGGAAGCAGCTAAAGCTCGTGAAGAAGCTAAGGCTCAAGCAGAAGCTAAAGCTCAGGCAGATGCTAAAGCTCAAGCAGAAGCTAAAGCAGAGGAAGCAGCTAAAGCTCGTGAAGAAGCTAAAGCTCAGGCAGCAGCTGAAGCTCAAGCAGAAGCTAAAGCTCAAGCAGCGGCTAAGGCTCGTGAAGAAGCTAAAGCTCAGGCAGATGCTGAAGCTCGTGAAGCGGCTAAAGCTCAAGAGGCAGCTAAAGCTCGTGAAGCGGCTAAAGCTCAAAAACCAGCTACACAACAACCTGTTGCAAAAGAAACTGAAACAAGCACACCATCATCTTCTCGTGAGTTAAGAGTTGTAGCAACAGCTTACACAGCAGATCCACTTGAAAATGGTTATAAAGCAGGCGACCAAGTAAAATCAGCTTTAGGTCACAACTTAACAGCAAATCCAAACATGAAACTAATTGCAGTTGATCCAAGTGTCATTCCATTAGGTTCAAAAGTATGGGTTGAAGGTTACGGAGTAGCAATCGCTGGTGATACTGGTGGAGCTATTAAAGGAAATAAAATCGACGTTTTAATGCCAGATAAAGGCACTTCAAGTAACTGGGGACGTAAAACAGTTACAGTGAAAATTTTAAACTAATTACTATAAAAAAAAGAGTCAGTCTCATTGTTGAGGCTGACTCTTTTTTTACTCTATTAAACTACTGAAAAATGTCACAGTAAATGAAATTATATCAACGATTTTTCGAATATATCTATCGTAACCTACAATATATCAACGATTTTTCGAATATATCTATCGTAACTTATAATATATCAACGATTCGACAAGAAATATCGATTTATCGACAAATTTTCACATTAAAAGCACTTTACTATTAAAAAGGCGTTCCAAAATTTAGAACGCCCCCTATCTTCCCTATTCTACACAAGTAAACTGTGTCCAAGCCCCTACATAATCTAGTAAGAATAACTCCTCTTCAGCAATTGTACCGACAATATTTTTTCGTTCATCTATCGGCATCTCTTTCAAGATGATTTGCAGTTCACCTTTGTACTTTCCGAATGAGTTGTTACCAATTACAACTTGCCCTCTTTCCTGTAATACACTTTCGCGCACCGGGAAGTCATAGTCTTTGTACTTTTTACGCACTTCTGTAGAACGTACCATATATTCTGTTATGTCGCCGCGTCTTACGTGTAATTCTTGCAGCGTCGCTTTCTTCTCTACTTCCGTTGCTTCGTCTACAAAGTGTACCTTTAGCTGTAAAATGTAACGATTTAAGTTTCCTAATTTCTCTAACTCTTCTTCACTCGCATAAGCATTTCCGATAATCACATCATCAATAAGCTCTGTCGCCCATAAATGTTTCGCTTGTACTTCAATTGGTAAATTACGATGCTCTTCTAACGTACATAAACCGTCGTTAATATCCCATGGACCGATGTTTGCGGCATGTGATGTAATAAAGGCTGCACTGCGAATTCCGTTCTTTTTAAAACGTTCACTACAGCGAATGAAATAGTCGTACGGAAGGCCAGTAAATTTTTGCGGATAAAAATTATGACAACCGATTAAAGCTGATTTATTCGCCTGATGCGAAAGAATATTTTCTAAGTACGCAATATCGTTACTTACATTCAGCTCAATTTTCAAACCATATGGATTATTCGTCATTTTCGCTTCTGTTAAACCGTCAAAGCCTACATCTAAACGAATGCCATCTGCGCCTAACTCCGCAAAGAATGATAGATCACTATAACTAATACCGAGCTGATCAAACACAGCTGGAGCTACATCTAAAATAACTTCCATATTGTTATCTTTTGCATGATTAATAATCTCTTTAAATTCAGCTACAATTTCTTCTTTCGGACGATTCACAGATAATAGACATGTGAATATTCTTGAAAAACCGTGGCGTGCCGCTGCCGAAATATATGCCATATCTTTTTCTTTCGTTGAATGCTCTGGATAAAGTGAAATTCCTAATTTACGCTCCATGCTTTTGCATCTCCTTCACACGTTGTATTAATGCCATGCTCGTAAATCTATATTTTGCAGATAAACATGTTGCACATAAAATGGTCGGTATAATAATTACGTAAGGTGATTGTAAGCTTAGCATTACATATGCACCCATTGAACAACCGATAAACAAAACTGATACGAGTAGTAAAACTAATAAAGATTTACTTTGTACCCATTTCGAATAATGAGCAATGCATTGTCCGATCACAAATGTAATTAAGATGATAATTGCTCCGAGCATTCTGTTTTCTCCTCTCCTGCTATTTGTTGTTTCTCATACATTTTGAAGAATGGATAGTAAATAATAAATGAGATTACAAAGTTAATAATTACAAGTACGCCAGCCATAATTGTCCAGTCCGTACTAATCACTGCTGCAATTGGCGCTAACATCGTAAATGGCAACTTCGCCATCATAAGTGGAATCATACCTGAAACAACTGCGAAATATGATACCGTTGTTGTAACTAACGGTGTAATAACGAACGGAATAATTAAGATTGGGTTCATTACAATCGGTGCCCCGAAAATAATTGGCTCGTTAATATTGAATAAACCTGGCACGAATGATAATCTACCTAACTCTTTTAAGAACTTAGATTTAGAGAACATAAACATAATGACTAAAGCTAACGTTGAACCCGACCCACCAATCCATACGAACCATTGAATAAATTGCTCTGTAAATAAGTTTGGTAACTGATGTGCATTTCCTGTAGCTGTGAACACTTCCATATTTTCAAGAATTGCTGAATCCCACATCGGACGAATGATTGGTCCTAAAATCGCTGGGCCATGAATACCGAATGACCAGAAGAACACGATTAAAAATACTGTTAATAAACCGCCGAATAAATTGTTTCCTACTAATACTGACTTTAATGGTGCAATTAAATATGTGATCGTTGTATTTACATCAAATTTTAAACCGTAACGAATACCCCAGAATAAAAGAATAACTACTAGAGTTGGAATTAATGCTGCAAACGAGTTTGCAACTGCTGGTGGTACACTTTCTGGTAATTTAATCGAAATATTATGCTTAATCATAAAATGATAAATTTCTACTGCAATTAATGCTGTAACAATTGCGCCGAATAAAGACGTGGCACTTAATGTTCCTACTGAAATGTATCTACCCGCATCAATAACACCTGGTACAGCTTTCGTAATTTGAATTGGTTCAACTGATGCTAATAAAAAGGCGAGTACAGAGAGTAATCCTGCACTTAATTGATTGAGCTGATAAAAATTAGCGAGCGAAGCCCCTACCCCAAAAGCTGCGTATAGTGCCATTAAGCCTACTGTAAATCGGAATGGAATATCTAAAATATGACGAAACGGTGCAATCCACTCCATATATGCATCAATTGGTAAGTTTAAAAAGATAACGAAAAATGATCCGACGATCGTTAATGGTAATGTAGAAATAACCCCGTTTCGAATTGCTAATAAATGTCGCTGTCCTGCAATCTTTTGCGTTGTTGGCATAATCTTCTGTTCCATAAAACTCATAAACCCATTCATCAATAGCCCTCCTTTGTTCAATATAACCAAAAGTTATAACATTATAATGTTTATGTTTAAAAAAATATAATTACGCTAAAACTAATTTTTCTGCCTGCTTAAGTACTTTCAAACCGTCACACATGCCATAATCTCGTTGGTTTATAATAGCAACTGGTATATCGTATGACTTTGCAAGAAACGCTACGGCCGGAAATAAATATTTCACTTGCGGACCAATTAAAACGACATCTGCTTCCTTAATTTCAAGCTTCACAAGTTCTGAATCAACTGCCTTAATTTTATAATCCTTCCCTTGTTTCTTCGCCTCTTCTTGCATTTTTCTTACAACCATACTCGTTGACATACCTGCAGCACAACATAATAAAATATACATATTATACTGTCACTTTCTCTTCCACACGTTTATGAAGAGCGATAAATTCTTCAGCAAGTTCTTTCACTGTAATTGCATTCATTAAATGATCTTGTGCATGTACTAACAGTAAACTTATTTCTGCATGATTTCCTCTTGCTTCCTCTTGAATTAAATCCGTCTGAATACGATGAGCTGCTGAAATTTCTTCACTAGCAAGTTCCATCTTTTCACTCGCATTCTCAAAATCTCCTTGTCTTGCAAAAGCGATTGCTTCAAGCGCCGCGCTTCTCGCGTTGCCACCATGTAAAATTAACGCAAATGGAGTTTGCATATCATTCATTTTAACTTCCCCCAAGCTTTGTTTTTCTATATGTTCATCTTATTATGAAAACGCATACAATTAAACATAAAAAACTTCCGTTATGTAACGGAAGTTTTTATATACTTTTTCAATACGATAATAAAATCTCTTGAAAACCTTCAATTAATTCAGCCTGAGTTAATTTCTCTATCGTATTCTGATTAGACATAATATCATATAAAAAATCATAAAGCCGTTGCAAATCTTCATTATTATTGCGCTTCACACTAAATAAAATAATCAATTGTACTTTTTTATCTCCCCACTCAACAGCCTTATCAAGTGTACAAAATATCAAAAATGTTTCCTCACTTAATAACTGCATCGGATGCGGAATCGCCACTAAATTTCCAACCGCTGTCGGAGATGTATTTTCTCTTTCCATAACAGAAGCATAAAAATTTTCTGGCACATAATTTTTCTCAGCGGCTTTCTCACATAAAAATTGAATAACTTCTTCTTTCGTAGAAGCACTACGATTTAAAAAGATTAAATCTTCTTTTATATATTGTTGCACACTATTATTCACATGCGTAAACAATTGCTGACCAATCGATTTAATCTCTTTATCATCAAATATTGAGTTCACCTTTATAACTGGTACAGGCAAACCACTCGGTATATGAATCGTACTAATAATACAATCTATTTTATCTTTATAAAGGTCTTCTACTTTCAATTGATAATAACCTGTAATACCTACAATCTCTAATTTATCTCGAAACTGTGATAAAATTTTATATTTTAATAGTTGTGCACTCCCTTGACCAGTCGCACAAACTAGTAAACATCTTTTCTTTTGATTCTGCTCCTGCAAACGGCTCATCGCTCCGCCGAAATGAATAGCAATATAACCAATTTCACTTTCCGGAATCGTTTCACCCGTATATTCACCAATTATATCTCCAACAAGAACCGCAATTTCAAAAGCATACGGATAATTCTTTTTCACTTCTGCCAAAAGAGGATTTCTCGTATTTAACTTATACTTCAAACGATTTAATAACGTTTTTAAATGAACACCAAATCCAAATAATAATTCTTCATCATAATAAAAAATAAGATTCCGTTCTTCCGCTACTTTAAAAAGAATATGTTGCATAAATGCATATATATCTTTTCCTAATAGCTCTTCTACATTTTCATAGCGATCTCTCGCTGTAACAGCAGTACTTAACAAATGCACCGTCACATATAATACTTCTTCTTCTGGAAATAAAAGTTTTAACTCTTTCTCTAAATCTCCTAAAATCTGCTTCGCAATTGTATATTCTTTCTTTATTATAAGTTCTGATTGCTCTACATGCAGTCCTGTCATATAATGTTGACTTTGACAACGCTTTAATGCGATTGCAATATGAATAACTAGATTATCAATTTCTATATCAGATAAATATATTGTTCCACCCTCAATATACTTTAATATAATTGAACGAATGAGTGATATATGAGGTAACGATACATATGTATCCGTCTGCTCAAATTGCTCATGAAACGGAGTATGTTCATAACGTGGTAAACCATATTGTGATAAACAAGAACGAATATTAAATTCCTCTCCCACAATACGTATACCATAATACGGTCTCTTTTCAATTTGCAATGTATAGCGACCGCATATATCTGTAACATCTTTCATAATTAAATTTACAGTTGATTTACTCACGTAAATCTCTTCTGCTAACTGCGAAAGCTTCACATATCCTTCTGTCGTTAAAACACGTTGTAAAATATACGCAACTCTTTCTTCATAAGAAGTTGGGATCTTTTCCGTCTGTTTTTGAAATAGACTCACACAAAACTCTTCAAATATCTTCGTCTGTATAATTTCTAGTTCATATCCAGTCCCTCTTTGCGATTCGATTTTCGCTCCGTTTTCTTCCAATATATCATTTAATAATTTTATATCCTTTTGAATCGTCTTCGTTGATACATGTAATCGGTTCGCTAAAAAAGCTCGATTTAACATCGATTTCTCTTCTAAAAACTCCTCTAAAATAGAAATTAATCGCTGATGCACCTTTGTCATAGCTCTTCCTCTCGCTCTTTATATATAAAGGGGGAAAAGCTGCTGAAATCAGTAGTTTTTCCCCTTTATATTCTCTCTATTTCTTTAATGTAAATCCGAATTTATCCCAAGCTTGTAAATAATCTAGTAAGAAAATCTCTTCTTCTATAATTCGACCAACTACATTTGTTTTTCCTGTATTTACCATATCTTTTAATGCAATTTGTAATTCACCTTTATACTGGCCATATTGCTCATTATCAATTAAAAGATCGCCACGCTTAATTTCACGCGTATTATGAGGTTTAAACTCTTCTTTTTTATATTTCACACGACTTTGTGTAGAACGAATCATATATTCAGATACATCCCCGCGATAAAAATGAGGTTCTTCTAATATGATAATTCTTTCTAAATTTGTCGTTGTATCGTATAGTTCTATATCAAATGTTTGTTTCTCTTTATTTAACGCACCTAGTGCTTGTAATTCTTCTTCTGAAGCATAAGCGTTCGCAATGATAACATCATCAATTAATTCTGTCGCAAATAAATGCTTCGCTTGCGTTGTCATCGGTAATTCACGATGCTCTTCTAACGTACATAAACCTTCTGTTACTGGCCAAGGTCCGTATGTTGCATCAAATGATGAAATAAATGCAGCTGTTCTCATGCCGTAATCTTTAAATTGTTTCGAGCATGTAATGAAATGATCGTATGATAACCCAGAATAGCGGTGCGGATAAAAATTATGACAGCCAATTAAATTTTCACGATTTGGTCTATGACTCATAATGTTATCTACATACTTTGTGCCGTTACTCATATTGATTTCAATTTTTAAGCCGTACGGATTGTACGTCATAATCGATTCTTCTAATCCTGAGAACCCGACATCTAAACGAATACCGTACGCACCTAGTTCATGGAAGAACGATAAATCGTTATATGAGATACCAAGCTGTTCAAAAACAGATGGACTAATATCAACTAATACTTGGAACCCTAATGCATTCGCATGAGAGATCGTTTCTTTAAATTCTTCAATAATTTTCTCTTTTTCTCCATCCACAGATAGTAAACATGTGAACACACGTGTAAATCCGTATTTACTTGCTAATGTTACATATTCCTTATCTTTCTCTACCGTTGAATGTTCTGGATAAATAGAAATACCTAATCGTCTCATATGTACACGCCTCTTTCTTCATTGTTTTGTAAACCTTTTCAAATATATGTAGTAAAAAAGTATATATCCCCTTCTCATTCACTACCTTTTGAATCCGCTTTCTTTAAAGAAAAAACAATTTCTATCATTCATAACAACTACAAGTCTATACATCTATACTTTACATCTTTTTTTCATAGTTGTGTAGCGTTTACACAAATTTGTCAGTTTTTCATTTTAAAAATTGTTATCCGCTTTCAAGACACCTTCCTTGACTGCTACATTGACCAATACATATACTCAAAAGAAAAGAGATAAAGTGAAACTTTAATCAGTGGGGGTTTTGTTCATCCCCCACCGATTATTAGCCTTCACCAATCGGGCGTTTGCGGGCAGCAGGGCTTCCACCTAACGTCTTTGCTCCAGCCAGATTTTGAGGTGGGAATTTTACTGTCCGCAAATAGCGGAAAAAATGTATATAGGGGATGAATATATGGGAGAGGCAATACTCGTAAAACGAGAACCGTTATGGACAAAAGAGTTTGTTGCTTTAATTTTTGCAAACTTATGTATGTTTTTAGGGTTTCAAATGTTAATTCCAACTTTACCTGTTTATGTGAAAGAAATCGGTGGCACAAGTTCAAATATCGGATTGGTCGTCGGTATGTTTACCGTTGCGGCACTTTTTGTTAGACCGCTAACTGGAAACGCCTTACAGAAATTTAATAAAAAAATCATTTTAATGATCGGTACTGCTATTTGTTTACTCGCTATGGGCAGTTACCTTTTCGCCTCTACCATTTTTCTCTTGCTTGCCGTTCGTATTTTACACGGAGCTGGCTTCGGTATTACAACGACTACATATGGAACTGTCGTTTCTGATTTAATTCCAGCAGCTCGCCGCGGGGAAGGCATGGGATATTTCGGACTTTCTGGAACCATTGCAATGGCTCTCGGCCCACTAATCGGACTATGGCTTATGCAAGCATATAATTTCAACGTTCTTTTTTTATGTGCACTTTCATGCACAATCGTTTCATTAATTTTAACGAAACTACTTCAAATCCAAAAAACGAAACAACCACCAAAACAATCATCTGATACTTTTCTCGATGGATTTATTGAGCGCAAAGCTTTACTTCCTTCATTATTAATATTATGTATTACATTAATGTACGGAGGAATCGGCAGCTTTATCACACTATTTGCTACCGAAGTTGGCATTGCTGATATTAGTCTCTTCTTTTTATGTAACGCGCTAGCAATCGCTGTAACTCGTCCATTTTCCGGAAAGTTATATGATGCGAAAGGCCATACATTCGTCATCATTCCAGGGGTTATTATAACGTTCGCAGGTATTATTTTATTGTCGTATACAACGACAATTCCGAGCTTAGTTATTGCGGCAGCCTGTTACGGAAGTGGCTTCGGAGCGATTCAGCCTGCGCTACAAGCATGGATGATCGACCGAGTAGCACCGCACCGACGAGGAGTCGCAACAGCTACATTCTTCTCAGCATTTGACCTTGGAATTGGTGCGGGAGCGATTATTTTCGGATTCATTGCACATTTTACAAACTATGCGACTGTATATCGTTATTCTTCCCTATTACTTATTGCTTTTCTGTTCATTTACATTACAAGTATAAGAAAACAAAAGCACGGAGATAAAAATACAGAAAAAGCTGCTGGATAATTTAGCGGCTTTTTTTTCTTGCAAAAAAAGACTACTTAATAAATATTAAACCCCATGTTGGCTTTATAAAACTACATGCATTTCCCTACATATTTTTTTAACTATCATCAAAAAATATACAATGAACTTGTAGAAGATTTCTTTGATATACAATTGAATAATACTATTCTAAAAAGTGTGATTTCTTTACAAAAACACTATTTACAAAAGACGAAAACCATTAAAATACAGCTGTTTCTTTAAAGAATTGTAAACTTTTCACCTCTTTGTAAATTTAGTGTAAATTTTACTAGTAAACCGTTTACAGTGCCTCAAGGTTTAGTTAATAATTACATCGTACATGAAATTTAAGGAGTGGAATGCGTGGAATATAATGTTCAAGAAATGATCTTCCAATTCATTGGTGGATTAGGTATTTTCTTATTCGGGATTAAATACATGGGCGATGGACTGCAACAAGCAGCTGGAGATCGTCTTCGCGATATTTTAGATCGTTTTACAACGAACCCACTTATGGGTGTACTAGCAGGTATGTTAGTTACTGTATTAATTCAATCAAGTTCAGGAACAACCGCTTTAACAGTTGGACTTGTAAGTGCCGGATTTATGACATTAAGACAAGCAATTGGTGTTATTATGGGTGCGAACATCGGTACGACAGTTACTGCATTTATTATCGGGATTAAAATCGGAGAATACGCTCTCCCAGTTATGGCAGTTGGAGCGATTTTACTATTCTTCTTTAAAAATAAAAAAGTACATTCTGTAGGTCAAGTTGTATTCGGTTTTGGTATGTTATTCTTCGGTTTAGAATTAATGAGCGCAGGTATGAAACCTCTTCGTTCATTAGAGGCATTCCAAGATTTAATGATTAGCATGAGTGATAATCCAATTTTAGGAATTATTGTCGGTACAGTCTTCACTTTAATTGTCCAAAGCTCAAGCGCAACAATCGGTATTTTACAAGAATTATTCGGTCAAGGTGCAATCGATTTACAAGCTGCCCTTCCTGTATTATTCGGTGATAACATCGGTACGACAATTACAGCAGTATTAGCAGCAATCGGTACTTCAATTGCAGCAAGACGTGCAGCATTAGTTCACGTTATCTTTAATATTATCGGTACCATTATCTTTACGATTATATTGATACCATTTACAAATTTAATTCAATATTTCCAAACGTCATTAAACTTGAATCCAGAAATGACAATTGCATTTGCACACGGAACATTTAACGTAACGAATACAATCATTCAGTTCCCATTCATTGCAGTATTAGCCTGGATTGTAACAAAAATTATTCGTGGTGAAGATGCAGCTATTAACTTCAAACCACAACATTTAAATCCAATCTTTATTGAACAATCTCCAGCTATTGCTTTAACAGAAGCTCAAAAAGAGATTATCCGTATGGCGGAGTTTTCATTAGATGGATTAAAAGAAGCAAACCAATTTTTAAATACACAAGACAAAAAACACGCTAATATGGCTACTCAATTAGAAGGAGCTATTAACAATTTAGATAAAAAAATTACCGAGTATTTAGTTTTACTATCAGAAAAACCACTTTCATCAGCAGATTCTGAGAAGCATTCTGTTTTAGCTGGTGTTGTTGGAGATATTGAACGTGTCGGTGATCATGTAGAAAACCTTGTAGAACTTGTAGATTTCCAAATTTCAAACCGCGTTTCACTATCAGACGACGCACTAACTGAATTAAATGAAATGCTTGAATTAACAATTTCAACATTACAAGATGCAATCAATGCTTTAACAAACTTTGACACTGAACTAGCTCAAACTGTTATTGCAAAAGAACGTAAAATCGACCAAATGGAACGTGTTCTTCGCAAACGTCACGTAATACGTCTAAACGAACGCAGCTGTTCAGGCGATGCAAGTATCATCTTCGTTGACATGGTAAGTAACTTAGAGCGTATCGGTGATCACGCTGTAAATATCGCTGACGGTGTTTTAGGTGAACAAGGAAAAATCAATTTAAAACAATCATTATAATAGGAAAGAGACGCTCAAGTTAGCGTCTCTTTTTTATTTCATATTTACAACTGTTCTTCCTTTTAACTTTCCTTGCAATATGAGCGAAAACTTCTCATCTAATTTTTCTAATGTACATTCTTCTGTATAAGATAATAGTTCTAAGTTTTTCCACTCTGTCGCTAACAATGCCCACACTTCTCTTCTCATATCTACTGGACATTGTACGGAATCTATTCCTACAAGGCTAATACCTCGCAAAATAAACGGATATACTGTTGTGTGTAATTCATGCCCTGCCACATTACCACATGTCGTTACACAACCGGCATATCGTACCAATTTCAATGCTGTTTCTAACATCTTTCCGCCCACAGTATCGATAACCCCGGCGTATATTCCTTTAAGCATTGGCCTTCCTGATTCATCACTCAACTCTTCACGCTGAATTACCTTCTTTGCTCCTAAACGTAGTAACATCTCTTCTTCTTCCAATTTCCCTGTTGCTCCGACTACGTTATATCCTAACTTACTTAAAATACTAACCGCTACACTACCTACACCGCCCGTAGCACCCGTTACTAAAACATCTCCCATATTAGGCATAATTCCTGCTCCAATGAGCTTATATACCGATAGTGCAGCTGTAAAACCAGCTGTCCCATACATCATACTTTCCTTCAAAGACATTCCTTCTGGTAAAGAAACAATCCAAGATGATGGCACGCGAATATATTCTCCGAATCCACCAGAAGTATTCATACCTAAATCATACCCCGTTACAATAACTTGATCCCCTACCTTAAAGGAACCATCTTCACTACTCACAACTTCTCCTGTAGCATCGATTCCTGGCGTATGAGGATATGTTCTCGTTACACCTTTATTACCAGTAGCTGAAAGCGCATCTTTATAATTTAATGAAGAGTAATGAACTCGTATTAGCACATCTCCTTCAGGTAAACGATTGATTTCTCTCTCAACAAGCTTTCTTTCAAATTGATTATTTTCTTTTTCTTTCACGACGATTGCTCGGAATGATGTATGATCCATTATGCTCTCTCCTTCATCCGTAAAATTCTTCTTTATTATATAGAAGAAATAAGTAGTACTACCAATTTCTTATTGGCTATATTTCAACAAATCTTACTTCTCTCTCACTTTCTCACAATATATATTTTCATTTCTACTAAAAAAACATATACTTATTCTACATCTGAAAAATAACATATAGAAAATCTGACTTTTTATAAATAAATTGAATTTTTACGAAATGTAAATGATTTGTAATGTTTTTTTTCGTCAAATTTCATTATAATAAGTGGATGTGAGTGTCGTATTTCAATCCAAATGAAGGAGTACAAGAAATGGAGCAAAACCCATCTTTGCAAGAAAATACACGCAATAAACCGAAAAAAAGTAAGAAAAAAACAAAAATTATTATAAGCGTCATTCTATTCTTTTTAATAGTAGGAGGCGGTTATACGTGGTTTTTAGTAAATAAAGCATCTTCTGCTGTTCGAAATGCCGCACACGATTTAGCACGCGGTGATAAATCTGATTTACGTGATAAAGCTGTAAAACCTATTACGAACAATGTCTCTGTCTTAATAATGGGTGTTGATGAAAGCGATGTCCGAGGAAAAGAATATGGTGAAGCTATAAGAACAGATGCGCTGTTGCTTGCAACTTTTAATAAAGACAGCAAAACTGTTAAACTATTAAGTATTCCACGTGACACATATACTTATATTCCAGTAGAAAAGAAAAAAGATAAAATTACACACGCTCATGCATTCGGTTCTGCTAAAAACGGTAAAAAGGGTGGACCACAAGCAAGTATCGATGCAGTTGAAAAATTAATGAATGTTCCTGTCGATTACTTTGTAAAATTTAACTTTAAATCATTTATAAAAATTGTCGATGATTTAGGCGGCATTGAAGTCGATGTACCTGTTGAATTTTCAGAACAAGATAGTAATGATAATGCCGATGCAATTCACCTGAAAAAAGGTGTCCAAAAGTTAAATGGCGAAGAGGCTCTTGCTCTTGCTAGAACGCGACACATCGATAGTGATGCAATGCGTGGGCAACGTCAACAACTCGTTATTGAAGCTATTTTAAAGAAAATAACAAACGTTGGATCTGTAACAAAAGTTGGCAACATCATTGATGATATTAACGGACAATTCGTTACAAACTTAACATTCGATGATATGCTTTCATTCTATAAATATGGCGCAGATTCTTCAGTTGAAAAATTACAAATTCAAGGTGATGACTGCTATATGGAAAAAGGTGATGACACATGTAGCAAATCTGCTGGTGGCGGTCGAACATATTACTACAATCCAGATAAAAAAGCACTAGCAAATGTTACGAACGAACTTCGTACTCACCTTGGACTACCTGCCTATACAAAAACTGACTTTGATTCGAAAAAAACAGATTCAGAGAAAACGAAAGACACTAACTCTGAGAGAACAAAAGACACTAACTCTGAGAGAACAAAAGACACTGACTCTGAGAAAACAAAAGACACTGACTCTGAGAGAATAAAAGACACTGACTCTGAAAATACAAACAAACGTGAGTCAAGTAACAACAACCATAATGATAATAACAATGAAGATATAAAAACATCATCTAATAACAATGAATAAAAAGAAACCGTACTCTATGGAGGTAGAGTGCGGCTTCTTTTTTCAAACATGAAAAATCAGAACTTTCCAACTATCTTTTTTAATATTTTTAAATTATAATAAATAATAGTAATCTATTCCAATTACCAGGGGGCTCATACATATGAAAGCTGCAGTAAAACATAACATTTCAGATTTTAAAGACTACTTAAAATCCAACGATATATACATGGAAGAAAATATAGATGAAAATGATGGTTCGGTGCATTTTTCAGTAGGATTAGAAACAGAAGCTGGCGCAAAAATTCAACTTATCGCTGCTTTCGAGAATGAAAATCCGACTGTGGATATATACTGCTTCAATGTTGCTCACGTACCTGACGAAACATCAACAAATGACATTTTACATGTCATCAATGAATTAAACACATCTTACCGATTTGCAAAATTCACACTAAATAAGCAAAATGCAATTGATATTTCAACATCTCTTGCATTCTCAGAACCAAACTTTAATCCAGCACTTGTTTTTGAGCATACGAGAATGCTGTATAAATTAGCGAACGACGAATATAAAAACTTAATGAAAGTTATTTGGGCATAAAGTAAAACTATAATCAGTGACGTTTTACTACCCACAAAACAAAAGGATGGGCTGCAAGCAGCACCATCCTTTTACTTCGATATCATATCAACCCACATTTTAACAGCAGTTCCTACAATTAAAGTGGACAATACATATTGCAGTACTTTTTGATTTAGCCTCTTCCCGACTCGTGCTCCAAGTGGCGCAGCAAATATACTTGCAACCGCAATAATTAGAGCTGGAATGATAACTACTTGCCCAGTAATCACTTTTCCTGTAGTAATCCCTATTGAGGAAATAAACGTAATAGCGATAGATGTTGCGATCGTCATGCGCAGTGGTAATTTTAAAATAACTAGCATAATGGGAACTAAAAGGAACGAACCTCCAGCTCCTATAATGCCTGAAGCTCCCCCTACAACGAACGCTAACAAGCTCGCTAACCATTTATTATACTTCACGTCTCCACTATTATTTTGTTTCGGTACAAACATCATAATAGCTGCAATTGTAGCTAATGCTGCATAAACAACATTCACTGTATGTTCCTCTAATATGTTAGCACCGAAACTCCCTATGAAGCTTCCTATTAATATACTAGCTCCCATATACATAACTAACGTTTTATTCATGTCATTACTTTTTCGGTATGCCCACGCACCTGCAAAAGTTGCAAAGAATACTTGTACCGCTGTAATACCGCTCACCTCATGTGCAGTATAACCAGTAAACCCTAGCAATACTGGAATGTAAAAGATCATCGGATAATTAATAATCGCGCCGCCAATCCCAACCATTCCTGATATAAACGATCCTATAAACCCAATTATAAAAAGTAATACGACTAAGCTCACCTTACATCCCCCGCCTTCTTAAAAGAAGGTGATTTAAATGAATAAGTTTACATTCCCATCCGAAGCATCTGCTAAATATGCTCCTACCCCAGCAAACTCTATCCCTTCCATAATCTCTTCCTCTTTTAACCCTAATAAATCTACTGTCATTTGACAAGCTACAAGTTTAATTCCTTGTTCTTTCGCCAAATCAATTAAATCCGGCAAAGGCATTGCGTTATGTTTTTTCATAATGCCTTTAATCATCTTCGGCCCCATGCCAGCAAAATTCATTTTGGATAATCCCATCTTATCGGCACCGCGCGGCATCATCTTCCCAAATACTTTCTCTATAAAAGTCTTCTTTACTTTCACATGCTCATCTTTTCTAAGAGCATTCAACCCCCAAAAAGTATGAAATATAGTCACTTCTTGATCATAAGCCGCTGCACCATTTGCAATAATATAGGCAGCCATCGCTTTATCATAATCTCCGCTAAATAACACGATTGTCGTTTTCTTCTGTTGTTCCATGTTGTTCCTCCTCTAAATTACCTATAGGGGTATTTAACTGTTTATAAAAAGGGTCAAATCTTTTATCTCTATGCTATATGACTTTACCTTCCCAAGCTAACATACCACCTACCATATTGATCGCTTGAAAACCGTAACCTTCTAAAAATTGAACTGCTCTTGCACTTCTTCCTCCCGAGCGACAAACGATAATGTATTCATTATTCTTATCAAGCTCATGCATTCGAAACCCTAGTAAGCCTAACCTAATATGAAGCACGCCTGGAATTTTCCCTTCCCTCACTTCTTCCACTTCACGAACATCAATTACATGTATCTCTTCATTTCGTAACAATCTTTCCTCTACTTCTCTCGCTGTAATTTCTTTCATCTTAATATTCCTTTCCTTACAAAGCGTTCATACCACCTGAAACATTTATAATGCGCTGAAATCCTAATTTCTTTAATACTTTTGCTGCTTGCTTACTTCTCATCCCGCTCTGACAAATAACGATTACTTCCTTATTCTTATTTAATTGATTTGCCTTACTAACTAACTCATTTAGCGGGATATTCTGAAAGCCCTTCATATGGTTCCCTCTATATTCGCCTACTGTACGAACATCGATAAAGTACTTCCCCTGTTTTCCCACTATACTTTTTAATTCTTTTCCATTTATATTTTGAACACCTTTCACCGGTAAGAACCGTGAAATAACAAACCATGCAGCCAATACAACGAAAAGCGTACTTACTATTGTGTTCATATAACTCCCCCTCTACATTTATAAAATTATTTCTTTACTACGCCTTCTTAATCCAAAACTTTAGTACATCGCTTTCTTCTGCATGCTTTACGATGTCATGACCAGTTTTGTTTGCCCACGCTGGAATATCCTTAATTGACCCTTTATCCGTTACATGTACTTCTAACACTTCGCCCGATTGTAAAGTATCCATCGCTCTTTTCGTTCTTACAATTGGCATTGGACATGCTAAATCTTTCGCATCTAAAACTTGTTTTATATTCATCATCTATTCCTCCAATTTGTTATTAATTATGAACTGCACAGCGGTTTGGACCAATCTCCATTTCACGTTCTTCTTCCACACTCGGATGAATTTTCCCCATATTCGTTTGACGAATTTCTTGATAAGCATTCGGCTGAGGTGGTAGATTCTCCGTTACAATTTTGCGAAATTCATTCTCATCTTTCATATTTAATCCTGCATTCACTTCAAACAATTGTTTTAAATTAGCACTCACAACCCCATTTTCATCCATTTCACTTATTTTTGAATAATGAGCTGGTAAAACAATTAACTCTTGAGATAATTCCTTATAGCGCTTATATAATGTATTTCGTAAATCGCTCACCCAATCTTCAGCCTTACCAGCAAGATCTGGACGCCCGATTGAATCTACAAATAAAATATCGCCCGATAATAAATAGGAATTATCTACAATAAATGATGTACTCCCAATCGTATGCCCCGGTGAGTATAGCGCATCAATTTCAATTTTGGTACCCCCCACCGTAATAATAGATCCTTCTACAAGTGGTTCGTATGAGAAAACGACTTCCTCCGCATCTTTTGGAGGTAACCAATACGTACCACCTACTTTTTCAGCTAACTTACGACCGCCAGAAATATGGTCTGCATGTAAATGTGTATCCATTACATTCGTAATAGTAACTCCATGCTCTTTCGCAAACTCCTCATATGATTCAATCGTTCTTACTGCATCAATAACTGCTGCTTCACCGTTAGAAACGACCATATAAGATAAACAGCCTTTTCCAAGACGATTAAATTGATATATACTCCCTCCGCCCTGTACATCTCCTACTTTGAGCGGCTTTACATATTCACTCCAAGCTTTCATACCACCAGCTAAATAGGAAACATCGTTGAAGCCAGCATCCAACAATTGCTCCGCGACAAACTGCGAAGAACCTTCTTTCGCACATACGACTAAAATCTCTTTCTCTCTCGGTAATTCATCTACAATATGGTCTACACCATCTAACAAGTCAAAATAAGGTTTATTAATAGAAGAAACTTGTTTCCCTTCAATTTTCCAATCTTCATAATCCGTCTCATTACGAACATCTAAAATAAACAACTCTCCGAATAAAACTTTCTCTGCAACATCTTTTGCTTGTAACATCTTAATGTCCATTTAATTACCCCCATAGGTATATTTTCGTTTAAAAAATTTTATTTCTCCACATTTCCTTGCCACCCTAACATACCAGGAATGACATTTTTCACATTTGAAAAACCTTTCTCTTTCAACATTTGGCAAGCTACATCACTGCGGTTACCAGTTCGGCAAACAACATAAATTTGCTTCGTCTGATCTAACGATGTACTGTCTAGTTCACCTAGTGGCACCGAAATAGCAGATGGAATATGACCAAAAGCAAATTCTGCTGCTTCACGAACATCTAATACAATGCACTCTTCTCCGTGAGATAATATATCCTGTAATTTCGCATTCGTAATTGTATGAGGATATTTCACAACTTCATTCACTTCATGTTCATGCGCTTTCCTCACATAATGCATCAATATAGCACCCTCGTGTTTCGTCCCGATATATTGATGCCCTATTTTATTCGCCCAACTTTGTATATCTACTGTAGATCCTTTATCTGTTGCCTCAATTTCAATCACTTGCCCTGATGCCAATCCTTCCATCGCCTTCTTCGTCTTTACAATAGGCATCGGACAAGCCAAACCTTTACAATCTAAACTCATATCCACTTTTATACTCATTATCGATTCCTCCATATTTTATATACATATACCTGTAGGGGTATATTAAAACGTTTTTGATAATCTGTCAACACTTATGTTTGACAGATTATCGGCTTTTTACAAGTAATTGAACGGCTTCTTTAATTAACTCTTCATTTGAACCATTGCCACTTTCAAACTGTTCACGTAAACATTGCTCTAAATTTGTTCCAACAACTAATCCAATTGTACGATCTAATGCAGAACGAGATGCCGTTAACTGTGTAATAACCTCTCGGCAATCTTTTCCTTCTTCCATCATACGAAGCACACCGCGCACTTGGCCTTCAATACGTTTTAATCTATTTTTCATATCTTGATTGTATTCCATTCTATAATCACCTCATTACCATTATGTCACTACTTATATCTTATAACAATATACTATACCCTACAGGGTATCTTGTAAACCCCTTAATTTAAAATTTTTAACCTACATGTGAAAAAAGACATAAAGTGAGACTTCTATCCTTATTTTTTGTAGCCTATACAAAACTGAATTTCACGAGCAGCAATCTCCCACCAATTTTTAAAATGGGAGACTCACTGCCTGTAACTATTAAGATAAATTTCAATATACAATACGGTCTGGTAATACTGTCCCGTATAATTTAAAGCCACCATCTACATTCTTTACCTTATATCCTTTTTCCATTAACATGCGCGCTGCAACATACCCTCTCATACCAAGTTGACAAGTAATATATATATCTTTATCTACCGGAACTTCGTCCAAACGATCTCGTAATTCATCTAATGAAATATTAATAGAGCCTTTAATCATTCCCTGTTTTAGTTCATTTGGCTCTCGAACATCAATAAGATATCCACCATTTTCAACAATACGATCTATTTCATACCATTGAATCGTTTCTACAAAACCATCTACTATATTACTTGCCGCATACCCCACCATGTTTACTGGGTCTTTTGCAGAAGAATAGGGCGGAGCATATGATAATTCTAAATCTGGTAAATCGATTACAGTTAAATTTGCCTTCATTGCCGTTGCAATAACATCTATACGCTTATCTACTCCATCACGCCCTAAAGCCTGTGCCCCATAAATTTTTCCGCTTTCTTCATTAAAGATTAATTTTATTAGCACTGGCGTAGCATTCGGATAGTACCCTGCATGAGAATTTGCCTGTACATGTACTACCTCATAGGGTATATTTAATCGTTTTAATATTTTCTCATTTACTCCAGTCGAAGCAACTGTTAAATCAAAAACTTTAGCTACAGAAGTTCCCATCGTACCTTTATATAAAGAATCCGTATGACCATGAATAATATCTGCTAACATGCGACCTTGACGATTAGCTGGCCACGCTAAAGGAATCATCGTTTCTGTTTCTGTAACAAAATCTTTCACTTCAATTGCATCACCAATTGCATATATATGGCGGTCCGATGTTTGGAATTTCTCATTTACCTTTATCGTTCCTCTAACTCCTAGTTCTAATTCTGCATCCTTTGCTAAACTACTCTCTGGTTGCACACCAATTGCTAAAATAATCATATCTGTCTTTATGATTGAACCACTTTTTAAACGTACAACAGTCCCGCCCTCTTCTAAAGCATCTACACCATTTTCAAAAACAAGCTCAACATTGTGATTTTTCATATGCTCATGTACATATGCTGCCATTTCATAATCGATCGGTGGCATCACTTGATTTGCCATCTCTACAAGAGTAACATCAATCCCTCGTTCTCTTAAGTTTTCAACCATTTCAACGCCAATAAATCCGCCACCAATCACCGTCGCATGACGTGGTTTCTTCTCATCCATATACGCTTTTATACGATCTGTATCAGGTACATTTCGTAACGTAAACAGCGCCTTTGCTTCTTCAATACCCGGAATAGGTGGAACAATTGGTTTCGCCCCTGGTGAAAGGATTAACACATCATATTCCTCGTTATATGTTTCATTTGTAGTTACATTCTTTATAGTAATTGTTTTCTCTTCTTTATTAATCTTTACCACTTCACTCAATACACGTATATCTAAATTAAAACGCTTTGACATCTTTTCAACAGTTTGTACTAATAATTTTTGTCTTTCTGTAATGACACCGCCAATATAGTACGGTAATCCACAATTTGCAAATGAAATATATTCACCGCGCTCCACCATAATAATTTCATCTTCTTCACTTAAACGACGAAGCCTTGCAGCTACTGATGCCCCGCCCGCAACTCCGCCTACTACTACAATTTTTCTAGACATATTTCAAACCTCCATATTATTTATTATTCAATTTCCTCATCCATCACACATAAAACCTATACCTGTATGGGTATATAATAAAATATAAAAAATTTAATTTCAATACATATATCTTTCTTTCACAAATTCGAAACAAATAAAAAAGAACCTAGATATCTCCAAGTTCCTTTCTATATGATTAAATCAATGCCTAAAGGCAGCATAGTATGAGTTCTGACTTATTTTTGGCGGCTGAATTTCATTTACGAATGAAATAACCTATCCTTCCATTGTTATAATTCTTATAATCTCTTTGCAAAATTATAATCCATATCTCCACCTAACGCTGCAGCTGTATCACCAGTTTCTCTAAAATCATGTGTATAAATTTTCTCAAATGAACCGAAATCTACTTGTTTATAAAATTCATAACAAGGGAATCCATCATGTTCTCCTTGAATATCGATACTACCATCCCTTTTCACACATACAGTTAATACATAGTCCACAGGAGGGGCATACACATTTAACGGATTACTAGCGCTTGCACTCATTTTGAATTGCACACCGTTAGAACTCCATACAATATGAGTACACACAATATTTTCAGTACTCGCTTTTCCTGTTCTTTTATTCACAGAACCGTCTGGATTAGTAACCTTCTCTGTCGTAATACCCGTATTTGCATATGAAAACACTTCTTCTTTATAAAAATCCACTACAACCTCTTGCTCCACTCTAAAGCGCATAGTATTTACCGCATGTGGTGTAAATTCACGTGAATCACCTTCAAATTGGATTACTTTTCCTGTTTCCATATCCTTCTTAGCTTCCGTCCAAGGCATTGGAATAAATACACTCGCTCTAATTTTTACGATATTAGTCATAAGATACACCTCTATAATTTTATTTTAGATATTGCATAATATTGAGTAAAACAGACCACAATATCGCTCCCATAATAAATAGCTTTCTCTTTTACGTTTACTACTTCCTTCTGAAAAATAGCGCTATATTTATATTTAGATTGTCGTTTTAAAACTATATTCCATTTCTCCAGCTAGTGCTGCTGGGGTATCATCCGTTTCTCTGAAGTCATGTGTATATATGAATTCAAATGAACCAAAATCTATTTGCTTATAAAATTCATAGCAAGGGAAACCATCATGTAAACCTTCAACGTGCACAGTGCCACGTTCATTAACTCGTATAGTCAAAAAATAATCAGCTGCAGGTGCTGCCGCATTTAACGGATTACTTGCACTTGCTCTCATTTCAAATGAAACCTCATCTTCACTCCATACAATATTTGTACATACAATGTTTTCTGTACTTGTTTCTCCTTTTTGATACTCAATTGCGCCATCTGGATTTGTAATTTTCACAGTAACGATACAAGCATCTGCATATGTGAAAATTTCTCTTTTATAAAAATCAATATTCACTTCTTGTTCTAATCTTGAACGCTTTGTATTCACGGCGTATGGTGTAAACTCACGTGCATCTCCAGCATATTCAAAAACTCTTCCCGTTGCAGGATCCTGAATAGGTTTCAGCGAAGCATACGGTGCAAATACACTCCCTCTAATTTTAACGATATTAACCATGTGAAACCTCCATCGATTCTATATTATATAAATCATTATTTGTTCTACCAACATAATATAGTCAATTTGATTGACTATATTATGTATAGTACAATAGGTATTACATATAGTCAACTTAATTGACTACAAATGCGGAGGTTATATATGGATCAAACATTTAACGAGTTAGATCTTACATCGCTTTTATCATTATCATTTAGCACATTAATTACTGAGCTACATGACAAATTAAGTGAATTAGGATTTGAAGATATTAGGCCAGCACACGGTTTTATGTTCAAACGCATCCTTCCTAGTGGAGCAACAGGTATAGAACTAGCTGAATATTTAGGGGTTTCCAAACAAGCTGTAAGTAAAATGGTGGATTCTCTTGAAAACAGTGGTTATGTCACGCGCCAAACGCACCCTACTGATAAAAGAGGTAAAATCATCGTTTTAACCGAACGTGGTTTGTCAGTAATGAAAGCAAAAGAAGAAATAGTAGCTGAAATAGAACAGCGATGGATTGAAAATATAGGTGCGGAACGAATGCAAATGCTTAAAGAAGATTTAACAACATTCGTTACTAAAGAAAATGCAGAGAAATTATCATCAAATATACGACCTGTCTGGTAAACAAAAAACGAATCCATTTTGATTCATCTTCTTCAAAATGGATTCGTTTTTCTATAGCTGTATTAAAAATCATGAATTTTTTTAAATTTTATTCTACTGAATATATTTTTTACGCGTTATATAATTTCATAACTCTCTTCACAACCAACTCCTCAGTATTCTCCTCCGGTGGCATCAATAAATTCGTAACCGGTCCATACACAACAGGGCTTAATTCCACTTCATACCCACCATATGCGAATTCTTCCTTCGTTGGTAAGTAACCAATATATCCATTCTTATATCCCCCAAAGAAAGCTAATTCATTTTGAAGGATCTCTTTCATTTCTAGGGCAGTTTCTGAAAAAGGTTCCATCGGTATGCCAGAGAAAATCCCATCATTAACTTGAAACAGTTGCACTTCTAAATCAATACTTAACCGCCGCATACCTTGCTCATATTTCTCTAAAACGATAGCAAGCCATTCATCCGCATTCACACCCCACTGCTTCTCAGCTAGTTGGGCCATTTTTTGTATCTCATCAATTTCAGGAATATCCTTCAACTTCATTTGCATCGTACTTGAAACTGTCCTTACATTTACAATTGAGCTATATGTAACTGTTGGCAACATCGTTAATACATGTCCACTAAGTGTGTAAGCCATTTGCTTTAACGCTTCCCTTGAACCGCGATACTTCGCATTTACATTACCAGCAGCTCCTTGCACAATAATAACAGGACAGTTTACAATCTTCTCAAGAATCTCCCTCGTTATTCCAGGATAATCCGCGGATAATTCATCACTATTTCCTTTTAAAACATTCGGATGCGCAGTACAAAATACTAAAATCCCAGATAACTCCTTCGTTTCAGCATCTTTTATTGCTAACATGCCAATTCGTTTATCTACAACACCATCTATATTTGTGCCCATCTTTGCTCTTCCATCAGGTGTTCTCTCTCTTCGGTTTACTCCAATATTACCTGTCGTAACACTCCATCCAACTTCACATAGCTTCAAATTGTTATTCGCAGTAACAGCACCGTGTACTACATTATTTACTAAAAGCGTTTTATACGACTGTACTAGCGGATCATCACCGACCGTTTCTGGACCGGAATGCGTATGAGTATAAACAACCGTTATTCGCTCAAATGGCACATGAAGCCTACTTGCTACTTGCTCACGAATAAAATTCGTATCTTCTACTAACATTCCAATATTATCAATACTTATAAACACAGTTTTCATTTCATCTTTTTCAAATACAAAAACTGTCCCATAAATACGCTCTTCAATATTATTTATTCCTGTCTCTCTATGATATCCGACAAAATCAATACCTACAGGTGGCGTAATATCCACCTTACATACCCCTACTTTGCTCATTTGAATCGCTCCATTTCTCTATGTAACTCCCTTTTTTTCAAGAATAGCATATTTAAACTTGTTTCAAATAAAAAAGAACGAACATAGCATTCTATGTCCGTTCTTTCCATCACACATACTTCCGATGCACCATCTTCCCATCATAAGAAAACACAACGCCCTTACTCTCCACAATGGACTCCATATGCACCGTTCTTCCCCATAGCTGATGAAGATAAGGTAATACTTTTTCTAAGTATTTTAAATCGAGCTCAATTCCTTCGTAACTATGTTTAATGTATAATTCTCCGTTCTTTAAGTAGTCTCCATCTTCTACTACTAAGTACGGGAATCCACCATTTGTCCGCATATTTACGAGCTGATCACGTACATGTTCCCATTCTTTATCAATTACTTTATATTCTTTTCCTTGGCGCTGGAATAAGTACATATCTTCTCTCATTACGAGTTCTTTATTTAAGTAGTTTCTTAGGAATGATACGTCCCATTCAATTTCGCGTACTTCAAACATTTTCTCTCGACCAGAACCAGGCTTCACACCACGCCTTTTCATTTCTTCTGTCGGGTTGTTGTAGCGTTCTTCAATATCTTCAAACATTTTAATACCGAGGTAGTATGGGTTAATGCTTGTTTTTGATGGCTGAACGACACCTGCATTTAATTTTGCGAATTCGATTGCTTCATCAGATGTTAAGTCCATTTCACGCAGTATGCGTTGATGCCAGTAGGAAGCCCAGCCCTCGTTCATGATCTTTGTTTCAAGCTGTGGCCAGAAATATAACATTTCCTCACGCATCATCGTTAATATGTCTCGCTGCCAATCTTCAAGCTCACGGCTATATTCTTCAATAAAGAGTAGTAAATCTTTCTCTGGTTGCGGTGGAATCTTCTTCTTTTTGCGTATATTCGATCGTTCCCTCTTTTTATTTCGATCATCTAAATTCCATAAATCATCGTATTGTGATGCTTTTTTCTTTTCCACTTCCTCCTCTTCTAAATCATCAATACTCCATGCAAGTTTCGGACGCATAAGCGACGGATCAATATGCTCTTGAATGGCAAGTACGGCATCTAAAAATGTTTCTACCTCTGCCTTTCCGTACTTATGCTCATACGCTTTCACACGGTCCGCTGTTGCGGCCATACTTTCTACCATATCCCGCTTCGTATTTGAAAAACGAATATTATTTTTGAAGAAGTCACAGTGTGCTAAAACATGCGCTACGATTAATTTGTTTTGGATTAAAGAGTTCGTATCCAATAAAAATGCGTAACATGGATCAGAGTTAATAACGAGTTCGTATATTTTACTAAGTCCTAAATCGTATTGTAATTTCATTCTGAAAAATTGTTTTCCAAAACTCCAATGTGAAAACCTTGTCGGCATCCCATATGCACCAAATGTATAAATAATTTCCGCTGGACATATTTCATAACGCATCGGATAAAAATCAAGCCCAAATCCAGTCGCAATTTCCGTAATTTCCGCAATCGCATATTGCAGTGCTTTATCGTCACTTGCTCTCATTATTTTCCCTCCTTACACTTTCCCTTAAGAAAGTGTATGATGGGGAACAAGCTTTCATGAGGATTGATTGCATAATAAAAAGACACCCCCGTAAAAACGAGAATGTCTCATCTATTAACCTTCAATAATCTCCATCTTCTCCGTAATCGGTGTACGAGCTTTTCCTTCTAGTGCTTTATCGAAATAACCAATATGAAGAATTCCAACGATACGTTGGCCTCTTGTTAAACCGATTCCTTCTATAAATAATGGATTGTAGTTTAATCCGCCTGATTTCCAAACACAGCCTAAGCCGCGTTCCCAAGCAAGCAATTGGAAGTTTTGCATAAATGCGCATGTTGCAGCGTAATCTTCGTCACGCTGAATTTGACGTGGATCTTCATTCATATATACAACGATTTGTGCAGGTGTGCTTAAGAAACGATCAGATAAAATTTTACCGCGTTTCGCTCTTTCTTCTTCTGTGAAAGAGTTTAATACCGCATCTACTAGTTTCTTACGGCCGTCCCCAATGTATAATTTACAATTCCATGGCTCACGGTGTTTATGATTTGGTGCCCACGTTGCATCGTTTAATAGTTCAATTAATAATTCTTTGTCTACTGCTTTATCTGTAAATGTACGAACAGATCGTCTTTCTTTAATAACATTTGCGATGGAAGTATATGTAGTCATATTTTTCTCTCCCTTATTTTTCATCTATATGTATAAGTTTGTTATTGATATTGATTTTCAATTTCGATTATAACCTAGTTTTTCACTATTAATCAATGTTTTATGTTGGAAAACATATAAAAAACTTCTTTTTCTACTGTGAATAAAAAAACTTAGCTTGTTCACAAGTTTTTCACATTTTATGGAAATGATATGTGTAAAGTTTTCTACATTATCCATCTAGGAGGAGTTTACATGTACAAAAAAATCGCAGTAAGTATGACTATGGCCGCATTATTATGCGGGGTATCTACCTTCCCTGCTTCTGCTGCCACGCCAAAAGAAGTTGCAATGCATCATCATAAACCGATTTCAGAAGAAGAAATGCAGTCGCTCGAAAAACTCGGCTATAACAAACATGAAATTTGGAAAGCTGCCCACATTGCAAGAATCAGCAAAAAAGAAACTAAGGACGTTTTAGCTTACTATAAGCAAAATAAATCTTGGGAGAAAACCGCACAACATTTCGGTGTAGATCCAAGTAAGCTTAAAAAGCATCATATGAATAAGGAAACAAAAAAAGCATTACTGCAACAATTAGCAACGATACAAAAATCCACACCAGATGGACTAAAACAAAAAATGAAAGAATATAATATCGGCTTACGTCAGCTCACGGTATTAACAATCATCTCTCAAAAAAGTAATACCCCTCTTGATGATGTACTAAAAATGAAAAAAGATGGGATGGATATTAAACAAATCGCGGAAAAATTAAATGTTAAAAGAGAAGATATACGAGCAGAGATGATTAAATTAGTGAAGTCTATTAAAGAGAAGCAAACAAATTAATACGCAAAAAAGGAAGAGGTATTCACTGCTCTTCCTTTTCTTTACGAACTTTCAACTTTGAAGTATAAATTCCCGTCTTTCCCAAAAACTAACATAAGCAAATGATGTAGTAAGGGGTGAGAAAATGTTTCGTTTATCGTCTAAAAAGAAGAAAAAAACAATCTGTTCCATTCCAGAGTTTATCCTCACTATGAAAGAATCTAGTGATTTCGTTTCTTATAACATCGTAGAAGATGCGACACTATGTTTGTTTTATTATAAATCTACAGCTGAATCACTCCTCATTAATCGATTCATTTTAACACCTATAAAAAGAGAATTAGATCGCATTGAAAATATAAGTGACATAGCAAATATCGTCACACTCGAAGGGATCATTACCAATCCTTCTATTGATGATATTCGTGAAAAATTATTAGTTGGGTATGTACTCATACAGATAAAAAACGATGCTGAAGCAGCAGAATATGCACTTATTCGTGCTGAAAGTTCAGTTTTAGGTACACGATTATATAACGATACCGAAAATGAATATAGTGTAATCGGTCCAAAAGTCGGATTTGTTGAAAATATTGATACAAATACACACTTACTTCGCCGAAATATAGTAACGGAGCAATTGGTTTTCAAAGAAGTTATAGTTGGCTCTATATCAAAAACAAAGGTTATAGTTGCTTACATCGAAGGCATTACAAATGAACAACACATCAATACTGCAATGCAGCGCTTACAAGATGTTGACTTTGATGTTCCTTTTGATGCAACTATGATTGAACAGTTTATTAGCGATAATAGTAACTCCCCCTTCCCTGTTTTACTACCTACAGAGCGGCTAGACCGCTCTGTGTACGCATTACTGAATGGAGGCGTTGTTATTTTAACAGACGGTTCACCTTACGCATTAGCTGGACCAGCGACGTTACTTGATTTCTTCGTCTCGCCAGAAGATTATTATTTACCATGGATAGCAGGCTCATTTCTTCGAATGGTTCGCTTTTTCGGAGCAGCATTCTCGCTATTTTCATCAGCTATTTATACAGCTGTATTAACGTATCACTATCAAATGATTCCTGCGGATTTACTAGGTCCGATTATTTTTTCAAGAGCTAATGTACCCTTTCCGCCCATTTTAGAAGCACTTTTTTTAGAAATCACAATCGAATTGCTCCGTGAAGCTGGAGCACGCTTACCTACAAAAGTTGGACAAACAATCGGCATCGTTGGCGGGATTGTAATTGGCCAAGCATCTGTTCAAGCTGCTTTAACGAGTAACATTTTATTAATTGCAGTTGCTTTATCAGCACTCGCTTCTTTTACAACACCAACTGTAAAAATGTCTTCTACTATCCGGATACTACGATTTCCACTTATCCTTTTAGCTGGTGCATTTGGGGGCTTAGGTCTCATTGTAGGATTCGTACTCATATTAGCTCATTTAATTCGCTTAAAATCACTTGGATCACCTTATTTATTACCTCTATATCCATTTCGCGGTTTAGGGACAGCAGAAGGACTCCTTCGTTTGCCGTTTAGTCAAACTGCTGGACGTGCCTCTTTTCTGAGACCAAAAAAGAAATGGCGCTATGACCCAAACAAAGCGAAAGAAAAACGTGACGGTGAAGAGAAATGAAAAATATTTTATTATGCTTTTCCATTATCATTTTAATTGTTCAATCTGGTTGTACAGAAGCACATATAGTTGATACACAGCGAATGATTCACGTAGGTGGATTCGATATAATGAAAGATAAAAAATTTCGCGGAACCATTTTATATCCCGATTACACAAAGGGCGTACAATCTAAACCAGAAACTCAATCAACTCATGCAGGTACAATTGAAACAATTTCTTCCCTTCTAAACGCCAAATCTCCACATACGATCGCTGTAGGTCAAATGCGTGTTGTCCTATTTGGAAAAGCATTTGGTGAACATGGACTTGGAGATGTTATTAACAACTTACAACGTGATCCTAACATTGGCCGTGATGTGCAGCTAGCACTTGTAGATGGTTCAGCAGAAGAATTACTGAAACATGTCAAAACAAATGGATCACTTTATCTATCTGATTTACTGGAGCAAAATATAAAAAACGAGACAATCCCGCGGACAGCTTTAAATATTTTTTTATATAACTTTTATTCATCAGGATGTGATCCATTTCTTCCTTATATTAAAGTTGATGAAGACAAGTCCGCTTCCATTAAAGGACTCGCTTTTTTAAAAAAAGATAAAGTGGTTATGTACACCGATAAAAAAGGATCTTTTTTATTAAAATTACTTATTAATCCAACGAAAAATGGTCGCTACGAAGTTCCAATACGTCAAGGTAAGCATAAAGGATTGATCGCTACTCAAAACTTATCTGGAAAAAGTGTTTGTTCCCTTTCACAAAACGGTAATATTCCGAAAGTTAACATTCACTTAAAATTAAATGGACTCATAAAAAATGCTCCCGACTGGCTTGATTTATCTAAGAACGAAAATGTAACTTACGTAAAAAAACATGTAGAAAAAACGCTTGAGAAACATTTAAACGAATTAATAAAACAATTCCAAGAAAAAGAAGTTGATCCAATAGGTATACGAGAAGAAATTCGTAGTCATTCAAGAAAATGGACTATAAAACAAATTCAAGAAATGTACCCTAATGTAGACGTTGCTGTTCATGTGCAAATCAATGTCGTGCAATCTGGTATCGGAGAATAGTGAGGTGCTATAATGGCTGAACAAGATAAAACACATACTGTTTCCCCTTATTTCACATTCCTTCTATTACACTCCCTTCAAATCGGAGTAGGTGTGTTAGGATACCAAAGAATTATTGCGCAATATGCCGGTTATGATTCTTGGATTTCCCTTATTATCGCGGGTATTGCAACTCATATCGTTTTATTTTGTATGCTTAAAATGTTAGAAAAAGATAATGATTTAATGAATATTCATACGACATGTTTCGGAAAGTGGATTGGAACATTTTTTTCCGTATGTTTTGCCGCATACCTTCTATTATTTTGTCTTACTGTTCTTCGTACATATATTGAAGTCATTCAAGTTTGGGTCTTTCCTACAATTAAACCGTGGAAATTAACTTTACTATTTTTACTTGTAGCTTATTACATAATTAGAGGCGGCTTTCGTTCTGTAACAGGAATATGTTTTTGGGGTGTCATAATACCGATTTTCGTACTACTTTTCTTAGTTTTCCCAATGAAATACGCACATGTCCGTAACATTTTCCCAATTCTCGCTCATTCACCTTTAGACATTTTAACTTCAGCGAAAGCATCTGCATTAGAATTTCTTGGATTTGAAGCAATCCTTATCTTTTA
Organism: Bacillus cereus group sp. N24; assembly: GCF_016483345.1. Classification (NCBI taxonomy): domain Bacteria; kingdom Bacillati; phylum Bacillota; class Bacilli; order Caryophanales; family Bacillaceae; genus Bacillus; species Bacillus cereus group sp. N24. Next base: position 33,910 of record NZ_JAEHCA010000016.1, on the reverse strand, counting down.
TCCATTTATAAAAAAAGGAAAATCGTTAAATAAATGGGCACATAGCGGTATTGCTTTTACAACCATTCTATACGTAATATTAGCGATTGTGTCCCTTATGTACTATAGCCAAGGACAACTACATCATACAATTTGGCCAACATTAACGATGCTAAAAATCATTAAGGTTCCTTTTATCCAAAGGTTTGAGTACATTATTATTTTCTTATGGTATCTTATTATTTTACCTAATCTTTGTTTAACGATTTGGTCTTCTTGTTGCATTACTAAGAAATCTTTTCGCATACCATTTAACATTACACTGCCATTTTTTATCGCAACTATATTTATTTCATCCTTGTATTTCACAAACCGCGAAAGTATCAATACATTGAATACAGTACTGTCTCAAGCTGGTTTATATATTGTATACGCTTATATCCCAATCTTATTTCTATTCCATTCATTGCGGTGGCGCTTCAAAAATAAGTCGAAAGAATCTTCACCCGACACACCATGATATTTGATACAATTTGATTAATACATGTGTAAAGGGGACAAGCGTATGAAGAAATATGTATTTTCTTTACTTGCAGTACTGAGCTTAATTCTTGCTGGATGCGGAGCTACTAGTACAAATGAAAAAAAGTCATCTGAATCAAAAGAAGAGCATGACCATGCATCGCACACGCAGCAAGCTGACATTCAAGAAAAAACAAAGGGCGTCGACACGCTTCCGGCCTTCCTAGACAAGCTTGATCCACAAATGAAAGACATTTACACTGTCGCTGGACAAAATGCAGAGCTATTAGATTGGATCCCATGTTACTGCGGTTGCGGTGAAAGTGTAGGACATAAAAACAATAAAAATTGCTTTATTCGTGAAATTAAGAAGAATGGTGAAGTTGTTTGGGATTCCCATGCAACGACTTGCGTCAATTGCCTAGAAATCGCAGTTGAATCGGCTGCGATGAAACAAAAAGGAAAATCAACGCTTGAAATTCGTAACTATATTGACAATAAATACAAAGAAGGCTACGGCAAACCAACACCTACGCCAATGCCAAAAGCTTAAAAAACGAGGAAATACCTCGTTTTTTTCATTCACTTTTTTTCTTAACAAATTCTTTCAAGTGTATTTCTCCTTACTTATCACACACTATATATAACTCTCGGTAAGGAGGGTACACAGTGCAAACATATAACGACTATGATAAAGCTCTCTATTACACGTATTGCTGTAATTGGGATAAATTACTCGTTCTCATGGTTCAGACGAACGATCAATTATTTTCTAAGCGTATTGAGCATTTTTTACATGCTTATCAATACAGTAAAGAACTACCAGAAGTTGATAAACAATTGCAGCTCCTATTTCAATATATTGACCACGCATCTCAAAAGTCACATGTAGAAGAAGTAGAGCAAATTCAAATGTAAAATATAGCGCTATTCTCTTTATGAGAATGGCGCTTTTTAAAATGTTGATATCAATAAATGTTTCTCCTTATAAAACTTTTATTGATAAACATATTTTTTCTTTCTTTTCCCTACTACTTCATACTATAATTTAGTATGTAACTATTATAAGTGAGGTATAAAATATGGGACGAGAAAAAAAGCAAGAATATGCTTTACTTACTGCATGGGGAGCTTCATTTATTGCTACATTAGGAAGTCTATACTTTTCCGAAATCATGAAATTTGAGCCTTGTGTCCTTTGTTGGTATCAGCGTATTTTTATGTATCCATTCGTTTTATGGCTTGGTATCGCTGTAGTAAAGAAAGACTATCGCATTGCAAGTTATTCTTTACCAATCGCAAGTATTGGTGCTTGTATTTCTTTATATCACTATGCAATTCAAAAAATCGCAGCATTTTCAGCGGCTGGGGCAGCTTGCGGCCGCGTACCTTGTACGGGAGAATACATAAACTGGTTCGGCTTTGTGACAATCCCGTTTTTAGCACTTATCGGCTTTATCACAATCGCTGTTTGTAGCTTTATCGTAATCAAAAACAAATAAGGAGATGAAAGAATGAAAAAAATGCTTATATTTGGCGGTATTATTATCGCCTTGTTTGCAGCAATTTTCGCTGTCACACAAATGGAAGAAAAAAATGCTTCAACTAGCCAAAAAATTGATAATGCTACTGGTAGTCAAACAGATGGTTCTGACTACTACACAAATAAAATCTCTCTTTCAGATCTCCAAAAGAATTTAAAAGAGAAAAAAGAAGAAACAGTATACTTTTATCAAACATCTTGTGTTCATTGCCAAAAATTATCTCCTGTCGTAGTACCGATGGCTAAAGACTTGAATATTGATATGAAAGTTATGGATATTGAAAAATTAGATGCTCCTTGGGATGAATATAAAATTCAAGGCACTCCAACAATCATTCATTTTAAAGATGGTAAAGAAGTGAGCCGTATTAGCGGCGAACAATCGAAAGACAAATTAAAAGAATGGCTTGAGCAAACGAAGAAATAACGAGAAAAGGAAACTCCTTCTATACATGAAATGGGCATAAAACCTCACACTAATGTATAAGGAGGGGGTTTTATGCCAGAAGTAAAATGCTCTGTTTCCAATTGCTCATTTTGGGGACAAGGTAACTTTTGTCAAGCAAGTTCAATCGTTGTTCAACCGGATGCACAAGAAGCTGGTCAATCTGAAAATAATTCGTATACCAGCGCAACTTTCACAAACGAGACACTAGAAAGCTCTGTAGCAACGAGTGTAGAAACTTGTTGCCATACATTTAAACCAAAATATTAAACATAAAAAGCATACGATGAATCGTATGCTTTTTTACATTCCCCTCCAAAAATCATGCATGATAAAAAAGTACAAAATAACGAGGACGACCGTCCCGCATAGGGTAATGCGCCTATATATACTCTTTTCTCCTTCCCTTGCTTTTACAAAAGCCCAAATAAATCCGAAGAACAATATTAAATCAACATATGGAACATAAAAAGAAAAGACGAGAAACGCATACAAATACACAATGAATAAACAGGTCGTTACTAAGAAAACTTTAAATGCAAATTCACTTTTCATAATGTAACCGCCCCCTATCTGTATTGTATTATATTCAGCAAAATACAATAGTTGCAGTTAAACTCCAAGTAGAAATAAGCTACCGCCTATAAAACGGTAGCTATTACGGAACATTGTATTTCCGTTTATATATATTACTTAAAGTCGAAGTAGGAATTTGCTCGTAACGAATTTTTTCTCCTGTTTCATCTACAATATACAAATTGTTTCCTATATAATATATTCCATTTTTTCGTTTTGAGTACACCGTATATCTTTCATTCGGCAATACCGTTTTCACTTTTGTTAACTGCCCATTCGGTTCTTGCCAATATATATCCGCGCGGTCTACTAACGTAAGTATTCCAATTTGCTCTTCTTCTACTTTACGACCATTCCAGCTCACAACACGATAACCAAGTGTATTTGCCTCATATTCCGGACTCGTATGAAAACGAGAAATGATTACTTTTGTTTGTAATTGTACTCGGTCATATAACCATTGTATATCCTTGTCATGCATGCGAATACAACCATTTGATTCCCTACTTCCAATCGTCCATTCCCGATTTGTCCCGTGAATCGCATATTCCTTTTTATCTAGTCCAAGCCACCTCGTACCGAGAGGGTTGTTTGGTGCACCACCACGTATCTTTTTTCGATGGTATTCTTTATTTTTATATTTAGTTATAATACAAAAATTACCTTCTGGCGTAGGTGTACGATCTCTTCCAGTCGTTATCGGAAACGTTCTCGTATAGTTTCCTTCTTCAAAGAAAGACAGCTGATTCGTCGTAAGATTAACTAATATTAAATGATCTGTATTAGCAAAAACGCTAGCTGGTAGGCAGAAAAATAGGATTACGATAAACAATACTTTTTTCATCTAAATCCTCCCTAGCACTAACATCATAATAAATGCAATTAGCTTTACTTTGCTCTTATAAATGAAAACTATCCATTTACGATAACGCCTCCGTTTACATGTATCATTTGTCCCGTAACATAAGATGAATCGTCAGATGCTAAGTATACGTATGCTGGCGCTAATTCATATGGCTGACCAGGTCTTTGCATCGGAACATTGCTTCCAAACTGTGACACTTTCTTCTCATCAAAGCTCGATGGAATAAGAGGTGTCCAAATCGGGCCTGGCGCAACACCATTTACACGAATTCCTTTTTGCACTAACGATTGAGAGAGAGATCTTGTAAAAGCAACGATAGCTCCTTTCGTCGCAGAATAATCAATTAAAGTTTCATTTCCTTCATATGCAACGATAGACGCCGTATTTATAATAACATCCCCTTGTTTGAAGTGAGAAAGTGCTGCTTTCGTAACGTGAAAATAAGAAAAAATATTAATACGGAATGTTTTTTCTAGCTGTTCTGCTGTAATATATTCTAGTCCTTGCTGCGGATATTGCTGTGCGACGTTATTCACAACAATATTTAAACCGCCTAACTGTGAAACAGTCTCTTCCACAATATCTTTACAATGTTGTTCATTACTTAAATCTCCCGGTAGTAATACACAATTCACGCCTTCTTTTTCAACATGTTGCTTCGTCTCATTTGCATCCTCATCCTCATCTAAATAAGCAATTGCAATATTTGCACCCTCTTTTGCAAAAGCGATGGAAACAGCTCGTCCAATCCCGCTATCTCCCCCTGTAATTAACACATTCTTCCCCTTTAACTTTTCACTTCCCTTATAATTGGGATCTTCAAACTGCGGAAGTGGATTCATTAATGATTCAATACCAGGCTGTTTATTTTGATGTTGGGCTGGCATTGTTAAAAAGCTTTTTTGCTGTGGCATAACTTCCTTCAGCTCCTTTTCCTTATCATGTGCACAATAAAAAACTACAATTCACACATAGTTTTACGATTAATATTCGAATTTAAGACACAAAATATGAATTGTTGTAAACTTTTTATACAAAACTATTGCAAAATAGTTAAAAAACGAATATTATATATAACTGTTGTGAAAATTATTCGTAAACAGAAAGGATGTTTATATGTTTAACCTTTCAAAACATAAAACTTCTATTAAAACTGAAATTATGGCAGGTATTATTACCTTCTTAACAATGGCATATATCATTGTCGTAAACCCTGTCATCCTTGGGGATGCAGGTGTTCCATTTGAACAAGCATTTACAGCAACAATTATCGCTGCTGTTGTCGGAACATTATTTATGGCGATCTTTACAAACTTACCAATCGCAATTGCACCAGGTATGGGATTAAATGCTTACTTCTCTTACTCTGTTGTAAAAGCTCATGAAGGCATGACTTTCGCAATTGCATTCTCTGCTGTATTCGTAGCAGGTATGATTTTAATTTTGTTATCATTCACATCTTTCCGTACAAAATTAATGGAAGCCATTCCTGAAAACTTAAAACACGCAATTACTGCTGGTATCGGACTATTTATCGCCTTTATCGGTTTACGTTTAACAGGTATCGTTACAAAAAACGATGCAAACTTAGTTGGACTTGGTGATCTTCACTCTGCTCCAGTTCTACTAGCATTAGCTGGACTTGGAATTACAATTGTCCTTATGTCTTTAAATGTAAATGGTGCGCTATTTATCGGCATGCTATTAACTGGTCTTATCGCTTTCTTCACAGGACAATTAACGTTCTCAAACGGTGTTACATCAATGCCTGGATTACCAGAAGGAATTATCGTATCAAATCCAATTACTGCTGTATCTGATGTAATTAACTACGGATTATACGGCGTTGTATTCTCATTCTTCCTTGTTACACTATTCGATACAACAGGCACACTACTTGGCGTTGCGCAACAAGGTGGATTTATGAAAGACGGAAAGCTTCCAAAAGCAGGACGAGCTCTTCTATCTGACTCATTTTCAGCAACAATCGGTTCTATGTTCGGAACAACACCATCAACAGCATACATTGAATCTTCTGCTGGTGTTGCAGCTGGTGGCCGTACTGGTTTAACAACATTTACAGTAGCTGTTCTATTCGCATTAGCAGCTTTCTTTGGACCATTAGTGAGCGCTGTATCTGGTGTATCAGCTATTACTGCACCATCACTAATTATCGTTGGTAGTCTTATGATGGGTTCAGTTCGCCACATCGATTGGGATTCATTTGATGAAGCATTCCCAGCATTCTTAGTAATCTTAAGCATGCCACTTACATCAAGTATCGCAACAGGTATCGCACTTGGATTTATTTCATACCCACTTATGAAAGTGGCAAAAGGTAAATTCCGTTCTGTTCACCCACTTGTGTATGTATTCGGAATCTTGTTCGCTTATCAATTGATATTCTTACCACATTAAAATCCCTCTTTCTGAGGGGTTTTTTATTTTCAAAAAACATTTGACAACTGTACATAATCATGGAATAATTCAAAATAGTTAAATATTCGATGTCTTATCAAGAGCAGGTGGAGGGATGAGCCCTACGAAGCCCGGCAACCGACCCATTTATGGGCACGGTGCTAATTCTTACAACACGTTGTGTTGAAAGATAAGAGTAATATGATAAGACGTCTTTTCTATATGAAAAGGCGTTTTTTATTTTCACTCCCTCCCCTCTCTTCTTAGTTTAGGAGGGATTTTTTTATGAAAAAATTGTGTTCCATCGTACTTATTTTTCTATTACTTACATTAACGGCTTGTACAAATGAGCAAGATGCTATCTCTTCACAAAAGCAACAAACGGTGAAAAAAGTAACTACAACAGTTGAAAATCATTTACAAACAGAAATTCCAAAGCAAATAAAAAAGCCATTAAAAATCGCATTAATTATGCAAATGTCTATCGGAACTTTTTCCTCTCAATATATTGAGGGCGTCAAAAAACAAGTCGAGCTATTTGGCGGTAGTGTACAAGTCTACAATTCTGATAACGATTTAGCAAAAATGGCTGCAAATTTAGATACTGCTATTAATTCAAAAGTGGATGGTATTCTAATTGATCATGGCCGATCTGAAGCATTAAAACCTGGGGTAGAAAAAGCGTTACAGGCGAACATTCCCGTAGTCGCGTTTGATAACGATCTACGCTTACCAGGTGTAACGATTATTGATCAAGATGACTATAGTCTTGCATGGAAATCATTAAAAACGTTAGCAGAAGATTTGAATGGACAAGGAAATATCGCAGTCGTATGGGTTGGCGGATTTGCTCCAATGGAACGTCGTAACGTTATCATTGATGCTTTTTATAAACGGTATCCAAATATAAAAGAAGTTGCGCGATTCGGTACTGCTAGTAATAACACACCACTTGATACACAAACACAAGTAGAAGCTTTACTAAAAAAATATCCGAAAGAAGGAGATTTACAAGCCATTTTCGCTTCGTGGGATGAGTTTGCTAAAGGAGCTGTTAAAGCACTTGAACAAGCTGGTCGTACAGATATAAAAGTATACAGCATTGACTTAAGTAATGAAGATTTACAACTTATGCAAAAAGAAAACTCACCTTGGTCTGCTACGGCTGCAACGGATCCAGCTGAAGTAGGGAAAGTTCAAGTACGATTCTTATACAAAAAAATTGCCGGTGAACAAACGCCAGATATTTATTCACTAGAACCTTATTTAGTAAAGAAAAATAGTTTACCAAAAGAAAATATAACAATGGATCAATTATCAAAACATATAAACGGTTGGGGAGACTCGAAAGATGCGTATTCTCCTTGGATGAAAAAATTAGAGAAGGAGAAAAAATGATGACATTCTCTCTTCAAAACATTACACATTCTTATCATGCCGCTACACCTGTTCTAGAAGATGTTTCTATCCATATTCAAAAAGGAAAAGTTCATGCCCTACTAGGAATGAACGGTGCTGGGAAAAGTACTCTACTGAAAATAGCAACTGGTGAAATTCAGCCAGTTGCTGGCGATATAAAAATTGATAATCAGTCTGTTTCCTTTACTTCGCCACGCGATGCAAAAAAGCACGGTATTTCTTTCGTAACACAAGAAGTAGATCACGGACTTATTCCGGGATTATCTGTATTAGAAAATGTACTTATCGATCATTTAGCAATGCAAAATAAAGTACTATTTTCAAAGTCAAAATTAGTCGCACTCGCTAAACAACATTTGCAAACTGTACAGGTAGATTTAAATGTTTCGGAAGATGTTTCAAACTGCTCATTACATGAAAAACAATTACTTCTTATCGCAAGAGCTTTATCCAACAATACAAATTATCTTTTATTAGATGAGCCTACTTCTTCTCTTGGACCGAAAGAAGTTGAAACCTTCGGACAACTATTAAAAGATTTAACATCAAAAGGAATTGGCATCATCTTAATTTCTCATCGTTTATCAGAGATTCGAAATTTCGCGGATGATGTAACTGTATTACATAACGGTAAAGTCGCACTTTCTGAAGCAATTACAAAGGTTACGGATCAACAAATTGTGGAATCGATGACTGGAAAACAACTTACACTTCCTATTAATGCAGCACCAAAACGAGGGAACGAAGAATTATTTAAAGTACAAGAACTTCCATTACACAAAAATCATTCTCCCCTTTCTCTCACCGTACGAAAAGGTGAAACTGTTGTGATATACGGATTAATTGGCAGTGGCAAAACAACACTTGCTGAAACGTTATTTGGTGCTTATCATACTTATCACGCAGAAATAAACGGTCAAAATATAACGATTAAAACACCGCGAGATGCGATTAAAGCGAAAATCGCACTTGTACCAGAAGAAAGAAGAAAACAAGGCGTATTTCTTTCTGAAGATATTATAAGCCACACGAATTTACACCAATCAGGTTGGAGACGAAAACAAACCGAATTAAATAATGCTACTACGGCAATTTCTTCTTTCAGCATTTCACCGAATGACCCAAAAGCCTTTATTCATTCACTTAGCGGTGGAAATCAACAAAAAGTCTCGATTGCAAAGTGGCATGGATTCAAACCGAATCTATTTCTTTTAGACGAGCCAACTAAAGGTGTAGACATAGCTGCAAAACAAGACATTTTTCAATTCATTCGTAACATTACTGAAAACGGAAGTTCCGTAATTTACTTCACAGGAGAACAAGATGAAGCACTACATATCGCTGATCGCATTCTTATACTGGCAAACGGAGAATTTGTAGGTGAATACTTACCAAACGAACTATCTCCTGAACAGCTTTTACATTTATCTGAAGGGAGTTATTCCATTGAATCTCGTTCATAAAACAAAAACTAAGAAACTATATTTACCTACTCATCTTTTTTATCAATTTAGTACGATTGCTATCATTATAGGTGTTACAATTTTCTTCTCTATCGTCAACGATTCTTTTTTAACATACAACAATATTAGTGATATTTTACGCTCCATTTCTATCGTAACGTTACTTGCAATTGGTGTTACCTTTACATTAATTGTAGATGGGTTTGATTTATCAGTCGGCTCTACCGCTAGTTTAGCAACCATTGCCGCTGCTTCCTGTCTCGTTTTATATCGACAAGAACTATTAGTCACACTCCTTGTTCCTATTCTTTGTGGGCTATTAGTTGGATTATTAAATGCACTACTCGTTATCCGAATTAAACTACCAGATTTACTAGCTACATTAAGTATTATGTATATCGTGAATGGACTACACTTAACATTTTCAAAAGGATCTTCTATTTATGAAGGAATGTCTAGTGCCAAAGGACATTTTATTCCATCCTTTTTATTTATCGGTCAAGGTTCTGTCTTAGGAATTCCAGTCCCTGTCATTATCATGCTTATTGTCGTTTTGATTGCATATGTATTTTTAGAAAAAACAACGTACGGTCGTTTCTTTTATATGACAGGTGGGAATCGAGAAGCTGCTAGACTAGCTGGTATTCCTACTGATCGTTACCGTGTATATGCTTATATGATTAGCGGTTTACTTGCCTCTATTGGCGGTATTATTCTATGTAGCCGTGTTGGCACAGGACAAGTTTCAGCTGGCGCCCCATTATTAATGGATGCAGTTGCAGCTGCCTATATCGGTTATGCAATGTTCGGTGCTAAGAAACCAAATGTCATCGGAACATTTCTTGGTTCCGTATTAATCGGGATCATATTAAACGGCCTTACAATGATGAATGTTCCTTATTATGCACAAGATATCATTAAAGGCAGTATTTTAATTGCTGCTTTAGCCTTTTCATTTATTAAAAAGAAACGTAAATAAAGTGAAACTTTAATCAGTGGGGGTTTTCTTCCCCCCACTGATTATTAGCCTTCACCAATCGGGCATTTACGGGCAGTTGATCCCCCACCTAACTTCTTTGCTTTCGCCGAATTTTGAGGTGGGGTCTTACTGCCCGGCAAATAGCGGGATAAAAAAGTAGCGCATCGAATTCCGATGCGCTACTTTCCTTTTGCAACAATCACACGAACTACTTTTAGCACAAGCAGTAAGAGCAAGTTTGCTATTGCTGTAACTCCTAAAAACATCGCTATCATCAATTCTCCCATGCCGTTATTAAATACAAACGTAATAGAAGAAATGAAAGCCAAAATAAACAATATGAACGCTGGTATATATTTAATAAACGGCTTCTCATATGATCTTTTAGAAAGAAAAGACGTCATTAACAATGTCATAATAAAAACAAAATATACCGCAAATAAAAAAATCATATGAAAGCCTCCTCTACGACCAAACTACTTAAAAGAGGTTAGAATCCTTTAATATTTTTCATTTACCTGTAATTCTTTACTGTACTTTTGAATGAAAATTGATGAAATAATCATTACTATCCCTACACTAAAACCAATAAGCTGATCCAGTAATATTTCATCATGAATAACCAAACGAAGTAAAAATACACCACCAAAAATAAGCAACATAGTAAATCCAGTATGTCTAAGTCCTTTATATACATTTTCCATATGTATCACCTCTCTACACGTTTTTCCATATTCCCCAAAATGTGTATAACCAACATTCGGTATTGAAATCAATAATAAAAAAGACTGCGGAGAAATTCTTCTCCACAGCCTTTTGATTATTTTTGCAAGAACGCCTGTAAATCTGCAAATTGTCTCTTTGCATCCTCATAGCCTTGCTCATATAAATTTTGTAGTTTTGCTGTATCTTTTTCCATACGATCTACTTGAAGCGGCGCTTCTGGGCGGATCACAAATAAATTACCCGCTTGCTCTTCTTTTTCAATGTAGTGCAGCGTTTCGTTATACACCTCATAACGATTCAGCATCGTGTTAACAAGGTTCGGATATTTTTTATAAGCTTTCGCAGCAACCCAACCAAATTTTGATTTTTTCTTTGCGTAACCATGATTTCTCGTTAAAATAACGACTGATTTTTTAAATCCGTCTTCTTGCGCTTTACGAACTGGAATCGGATCAGAAATCCCGCCATCTAACAATTGCTTACCACGGTAATTTACTACTGGTGCAATGAAAGGTAATGAACTAGATGCTTGTAATAAATTTAGCGCATCATCATTCGTTCCCTCTTTTTCAAAGTAAATAGATTGTCCTGTTTCACAATCTGTTGTCCCTACAAGGAAACGCTCTGGACTATTGAAGTATGTTTCAAAATCAAACGGCACATGCTTTTCTGGAATTTCATGAAAAATGAAATCCATATCGAATAGTTGACGTTTTTTCCACAAGTTTTTATACGATAAATATTGTGGATGTGATGCATAATCAATATTGACTGTTTTATTTCTATTTCTTTGTCTGGAAAGATACGACGCTGCATGACAAGCACCAGCCGAGACACCAATCACATATGGAAAATATAAATCTTGTTCCATAAAATATTCTAATATCCCGCCCGTATATACACCACGCATACCGCCACCTTCTAATACTAACCCCGTATTTTCAAGCATGTTACTCTCTCCTCTATATATATTGACTCTTTAATTATTCACTATGTTAAGTATCTTTTTCTATTATATATGAGTTCTTTCAGAAATTATATTCAAAAGGCTTGAGAAAAAAGTATTTTTTCCTCCAATTATATTTCCAAATGATCAGAGACATCCTTTATAAACCTTTGAATAAAATCTTGCTCTTCTTTCGTATATCCATCTAAAAGTAACAGCCACTTTTCTTCCGCTTGTTTATGCAACTTTTCATGAGCTTTATATATTTCATTTCCTCTTTCCGTTAAGCGGAAGAAAATTTCTTTTTGATTATCTAACATTTGCATCTTCTCAACGAACTGCTTTTGAAATAACTTTGTACAAATTTTAGAGATCGCGCCCTTCGTCATTCCCATTTCTGTCGTAATAGCCGTTACATTCATGAGACCATTTTGTCCGATACACTCGATAACATGTAACTCAGATAAAGACATACCACTTACACCTGTTTCACGAAGAAACTTCTCATTATTTTCTTTCAAATGCTCTTCTTTTTTATGAAAAAGTGTACGAATATCCGAAATTATTTCCATTTGTTTCGCTGTACGTTCCAATCCATTCGCCTCCTAAGTTTCCAAAGAAACAATTTAACTATATACCATTTTAAAATCATTTCTCCATCTTTACAAGTGAGAAAATCATGTTAAAATAAATTTAGTTTCCTAAGAAACTAAAAATAAGGAGGTTAGCATTATGGAAAAAACCAAACTGAATTTCATTTTATATGTTGTCTGTATGAGTGCCTTACTCAGTTCCTTCGCTCAAAATATTTACACACCGATCTTACCGATGATTCAAAATTCGTTTCATACTTCTCTTTATCTTGTAAGTTTAACCGTTTCACTTTTCACATTCATTCTTGCGATTATGCAGCTCATATACGGACCTTTAATTGATACAAAAGGAAGAAAATCTGTCCTTATCCCTAGTTTAATTATTAGTACAATCGGCTCAATTGGTTGTGCTTTCTCACCAAACATTTACTTATTTCTATTTTTTAGAGCTGTTCAAGCTATAGGAATAGCGGCTATACCTGTAGTTGCAGCAACGATTATCGGTGATTTATTTGAAGGAAAAGAACGTGGAGAAGCGATGAGCCTTTATCAAATGTTACTTGCTCTCGCACCTGCGATCGGCCCTCTTATAGGTGGTTATCTCGGCAGTATACACGGCCACTTATCTGTATTTCTGTTTTTATCTACAATTGGCATCATCTTATTAATTATAAACATTTCACTACTTCCAGAGACAAAACCAAATGTAATTAAACAACCTAAAGTAAAAAAGAATTACTGGCTTATCTTAAAAAATAAAACTGGATTTTCTATTACACTTATTGGCTTTATTCAATTTTGTATGTATTTCTGTTTCCTGTTTTTTTTGCCTAGCATATTAACAAATATATATCATCTACACGCAAGTGAAATTGGTCTTATGTTTGTACCAATGTCCCTTTCTATTATGTTAGGAAGTTATTGCTACAAATTTTTGCAAAAACAGTTCACAACAAAGCAAGCTTTATTCATCACTAGTTTCTTCAATATTATATGTATCACTTTATTCTCTTTCGCATATAGCAACAATATCCCAACCGTCATTATCGTTACCTCTTTATACGGTTTTAGCATGGGACTTTCTATGCCAACTCACACTACTTTATTAACGGAAGAATTCGTACAAGAACGCGCAACAGCTATCGGTATGTACAACTTCATTCGCTATTTTGGCATGGGTACAGGACCTATTGTAGGTGGGTTTCTTTTATTTAATCAAAATTACTTTTGGATTTTCTTTATAGGAGCAATTACATTTCTACTTATAGTTTTATACGCAATAAAAATGTTACGTTTCTCTACCGCACAAAAGGCAAAATAGAGCCCCTGAAAGGTGGGCTCTATTTAAGCTCTTTGATCCGCAACAATATGAATATCAATATGCTTCGTTTGTCTCATAATTTCATTTACAATAGACCCTTTTCGTATTTCTTCCCATCTTGTTCTCGCTGATTGTCCGAGTAAAACTTGTGTTACTTGTAGTCTCTGGGCAACTTCGATAATAACATCAGCTGGTTTTCTTCCTTTTGCTTCTTCTAATACAAAACTCGCATCAAATTGATTCGTTAGCAACTTCCACTCTTCAATTGTTTGCTTTTTCCTTGCTGAAAGAGAATCTACATTTTCCCTCTCAACGTTTAACACATACAATTCAGCGTTTAACCGATCAGCCATGCGCCATCCCCGTCTTATTAATTTCTCTGCTGTTGAACTGTATTGTACACAAACGAGAATTTTTTCTTTTACGCCAATCGGTTCTATTAATGTTTGGCTAATTTTCTCGTCCATATCATCGGCAACTTCACGAAGCGATAACTCTCTGAGTGCCCCTAGATTATTAAGCGTAAAGAAATTTTGTAAGCTTTGCTGAATTTTTTCTTCCTTATATATCTTTCCATCCATTAATCTCTTCCTTAATATCTCGGGTGTTGCATCAACGAGCTGAATTTCATTTGCTTTTTGTAAAATAAAGTCTGGAATACGTTCCCGTACTTTTACATTCGTAATTTGAGCTACAATGTCATGAACGCTTTCTAAATGTTGAATATTAAACGCAGATAATACAGATATACCGGCATCTAACAATTCTTGCACATCCATGTAACGCTTCTTATTTTTAGACCCAGGAATGTTACTATGTGCAAGTTCATCCACTACAACTACTTGCGGGCCACGCTTTATAATTCCTTCTACATCAAGTTCATAAAATACTTTTCCTTTATACTCTATTTCTTTTAAAGGAACTTTTTCTAAATCAGCAATTGCTTCTTCCGTCTCTTTTCTACCATGTGTTTCAATTAAACCAATTACAATATCAATGCCGTCTTTTTTCATCTCTCGTGCATCAAAAAGCATTTTATAACTTTTCCCTACGCCTGGGGCAGCCCCTACGTATAGCTTTAATTTTCCACGATTTTGTTGACGAATGTATTCTAAATATTCCTCTGGCGTTCGCCTTTGAAACGTCGGTTTATAATCATCCGCATACAAAACACTCACAACCCTTCTTGCGAAACAACACTACCTCAATCCGTTAGATTGAGGTAGTACTGTTACTATTTCATTAATTTCTGTAATTCTAAGTTTAACTTTAAGACGTTTACGCGATCTTCTCCAAATAAACCGAGGGCAGCACCTTCTGTTTGTTCCTTAATCAATTGATTTAACTTTTCTTTCGGAATATTCGTTAATTTAGAGATACGATCTACCTGCACAGACGCTGCCTTTGGACTAATGTCAGGATCAAGCCCTGAACCTGAATTCGTCACTAAGTCTATCGGTACTTCTGTAACTGGAACGGTTGGATTTTGTTTCTTCCAGTCTTCCATACTTTTCTCTACTCGTTTCTCTAAATCTGGATTAGACGGTGCATAGTTATTTGAACCAGATGCTTCTGCTTTATATTCTATACTAGAGACACGTCCATGAAAATAACGTGGATCTGTGAAATTTTGACCGATTAATTTCGAACCAACTATTTCATCCTTATCATTATATATAAGACTTCCATCCGCATTATCCTTCATTACCGCTTGTGCAATACCAGTTACAATAAGCGGGTATACGAGGCCGCACAAAACTAAAAATGTAAAAGTAATACGAATAATTGGTGATAGTATACTTTGTTTCTTCGCCATCTTTTTCCCCTCTTCCTTATATGAACAAGCCGACAATCATATCAATTACCTTAATTCCAATGAACGGAACGATAACCCCGCCAAGCCCGTAAATGAGTAAGTTTCTGCTAAGCAATGCATTAGAGCTCATCGGTTTATATGCGATTCCTTTCATCGCTAATGGAATAAGTAATGGAATAATAACAGCGTTAAATATTAATGCTGATAAAATTGCTGACAGTGGTGACGTTAATTTCATAATGTTCAATGCTTCCATTTGCGGAATCGCAAGTGTGAACATCGCTGGAATAATTGCAAAATATTTTGCTATATCATTCGCAATACTAAACGTTGTTAACGCCCCGCGCGTCATTAACAATTGCTTACCAATTCCTACAACCTCAATAATTTTCGTGGGATTCGAGTCTAAATCAATCATATTTGCTGCTTCTTTTGCAGCTGTCGTACCGCTATTCATCGCTAATCCAACGTCGGCTTGCGCTAACGCCGGCGCATCATTTGTACCATCACCTGTCATCGCTACAAGCTTCCCTTTATCTTGCTCTGCTTTAATAACTGCAATTTTATCTTCTGGTTTACACTCGGCAACGAATTCATCTACACCTGCTTCTTTTGCAATTGTTGCTGCTGTTAATGGGTTATCCCCTGTACACATAACCGTTTTAATCCCCATCTGACGTAATTGTTCAAAACGCTCACGCATACCGGGTTTTACCGTATCCTTTAAATAAATTAAACCGTAAATACGATCATCTACTGCCACTACAAGTGGTGTTCCACCCTCTTTTGAAATGAAATCTGCTTTTTGATTCACATCTTTTGGAATCTTTCCACCTTGTGATCGAACCCATTCAATCACGCTACCTACAGCACCTTTTCTCACTTTCGTTCCGTCCTGTAAATCGACACCACTCATTCTTGTTTCTGCTTTAAACGGAACGAACTCCCCTTGTTCTGCAAGTTCTCGATTATATGATATAGATTTCGTTTGCACATATTCTATAACAGATCGACCTTCTGGTGTTTCATCTAAAACAGAACTAATAGCAGCCCACTTTCCAACTTGCTCAATCGTTTCATTTCCTACTGGAAGCAGTGTATGTGCCATTCGGTTCCCGAAAGTAATCGTACCTGTTTTATCTAAAATAATTGTATTAATATCGCCCGCAGCTTCCACTGCTTTCCCTGACATTGCTAACACGTTAAACTTTGTCACGCGGTCCATCCCAGCTATACCAATTGCCGATAATAACCCACCAATTGTCGTTGGAATTAAACAAACTAACAATGCTACAAGTACAGCTGTATCAATTTGAAACCCTAAATAATTCGTGAAAATTGGCAACGTCACAACAACGATTAAGAAAATAAGCGTTAAACTCGTTAATACTGTATTTAAAGCAATCTCATTCGGCGTTTTTTGACGAGCAGCTCCTTCTACTAATGAAATCATTTTATCAATAAATGATTCTCCAGGATTACTTGTAATAACAATTGTAATCTCATCACTTACGACCATCGTTCCGCCTGTTACGGAACAAAAATCGCCACCGGCTTCTTTTATAACAGGGGCTGATTCTCCTGTAATTGCAGATTCATCTACAGATGCTAATCCTTTGATTACTTCGCCATCATTTGGAATCATTTCCCCTTGTTTTACGATAACAACGTCACCTTTTCTCAGATCAGTGGCTGAAACTTGAACAATGTCTCCATTTTCTTTTACGACATTTGCAAATACATCTTTCCTCGATTGTTTTAAAGAATCGGCTTGCGCTTTACCACGGCCTTCAGCTAACGCTTCTGCAAAGTTAGCAAATAAAACTGTAAATAATAGAATGAGAGAAACTGTTATATTAAACCATCCTGGTACACTACTAGAACTGCTTGGGAGAAAAGATAAAATGAACGTAATGATAAACCCAATTTCCACAATGAACATAATCGGATTCTTTATCATTACTTTCGGATTCAATTTCGCAAAGGATTGTTTCATCGCATGCGTCACGATATCACGATCCAACGTTTTCGCTTGTCTAACTTCATCTTCTACAGCATGTATTTGTGAATCGTTCAATTGTTTTTCTTTTACTACTACCGGTCTCATTATTTACCCTCCATTACTTCAATGTAAGAAATTCTGCAATTGGGCCAAGTACTAACATCGGGAAAAATGTTAATGCACCAACAATTACAATCGTTCCAATAAAGATTCCTCCAAATAAACCATTATCCGTACGGAACGTTCCGACTGTTTCTGGTACTACCGTCTTCTCTTTCAATGAAGCTGCTACAGCTAGCATCGTAATTAAACTGAAATAGCGTCCTAAAAACATAACTAAACCAGTCGTAATATTCCAAAACGGTGTATTATCTGCTAATCCTTCAAATCCAGATCCATTATTCGCAGCTGACGATGTGTATTCATATACAACTTGCGTTAAACCGTGAAAACCGGAATGAGAAATCGCATCCGTTCCTAAACTTGTTGAAAGAGCTAATGCAGAAAATCCTAAGATAAGTAATGGATGAAATAAAATCGTTACTGCAATTAATTTCATTTCCTTACCTTCAATCTTTTTACCTAAAAATTCCGGTGTTCTTCCGACCATTAACCCAGATATAAAAACTGCAATAATTGCATACATAATAATATTAATAAAGCCCGCTCCAACACCGCCGTATACTGTATTCAACATCATATTTACGAGTGGAACTAAACCGCCAATTGGCGTTAACGTATCATGCATCGTATTAACGGCCCCTGTTTCAGCAGCTGTCGTTACTGTTGCGTATAGTGAAGAAAATACTGTTCCAAATCGTACTTCTTTCCCTTCTGTACTTCCTTGTACATGTTCGATACCCATTCCATTTAATGCCGGATTCCCGTTTAGTTCAGATGTCGTAATCGTTATAAATCCTAGTAAAAACACCATGAATAGTGAAACGAAAAGGATACGCCCTTGTTTTTTATTTCCTACCATTCGTCCGTACGTAAATGGAAGTGCTGTTGGTAATAACATCATAAGCATCATTTGCAAAATATTACTCATTTGTCCTGGATTTTCAAAAGGGTGTGTAGAGTTTGCCCCGAAAAATCCACCGCCGTTATTCCCAAGTTCCTTAATAGAAACGAATGATGCAACAGGCCCGCGTAAAATACTTTGTTTTGCTCCATCAATCGTTTGTGCTGTAACCGCCCCATCTAACGTTTGTGGTACACCAAGTGCGACAAAGACTAACGCTGCAATAAATGCGATAGGAAGAAACACTCTCGTTAACGCCCTCGTAAAATCAACGAAAAAGTTACCAAGTTCTTTTCCAGCAAGTCCTCTTATAAAAGCCATAACAATCGCTAACGTCGTTGCTGGTGCCGCAAACATTAAAAATGTAATCCCGATTAATTGTGATAAATAAGATAAACCATTTTCACCGCTGTAATGTTGTAAGTTTGTATCAGCCATAAAACTAATCGCTGTATTAAAAGCGAGCGTAGGCTCCATCCCTTCAATATGCGCTGGATTTAATGGCAATACACCTTGTAATCTAAAAATGAAATATACAACGACAATCATAAATCCGTTGAGTAGAACTAATGATAATGCATACTGTTTCCACGTTTGATTGTATCCTTTTACACCTGTAATTTTAAAAATAAGCTTCTCAAAAGGGCCGAATACTTTATCTAGCATTTTGCTACCTTGAAAGGCTTTCTCTAAATAAATCCCTGTTGGCTTTGCTACTAAAATAAACAAGAGCATTGTAATAATGACTGCAACCCAAATCATAATGAATGATTCCCCCTAATTAAAACTTTTCTGGATTTAATAATGCGTATACTAAGTACACCGTAATCGCTGCAACAATAACCGATAAGGCAATCATCATGATTGCTTCCCTTCTTTCACAACTTTATCTGACCAACTTGCAAGACTTGCCATCGATGCTACTAATACAACAAAAATTCCGATCATCACAACATCTAACATAACAATCCCTCACTTCAAATGTTAAAATTTACCATTAAAATATTAAAAAAGAACACTGAGCTCTACTCAGTGTTCAAAAAATGAACAACAAAAAGTAAACCTCCTCTCTAAACGCTTACGAGGTTAGCTGTCGGATTCGGGCCTAAAGAGTAGCCCTACTTTCAAAACTGAAAGATTCACCCCAAGTGACGATGCACAAAATTGGTTCCCCCGCTCCATTTCTGGAACTCAGCGATTTTAGGTTTTTTTTGGAAATTTGATAAATGATTTATGAGAGTAAATATACTCCTCTATATTTCACTTGTAAAGAGGTAAATTACTTAAAATAAGAAAATATTACGCTATTTAAACGCTTACATTACGTATTATTAATATTCTTTCATCTGTTTTCTTGTCTTTTCTTTCTTTTTCATAGAAATGACCTTATATATATATAAAAAGAGCGAATGTATATAAGCACCCCACTTAGGCACACTTAACATTCGCTCTCGTTTTCATTCAGAATTTATTTACCACGTAAAAAAGCAAGTAAATTTCTCCCACGGATATAAACTTGTGATAATTCTGCATGTAACTGCTCATATTCGATAATATCCGCCTCTAAATACAAAGCATCTTTTGATGGTAATAAAATATATGGCCCTGGAAAAATAGGATCAATCTGTGCCAATTTTTGAACCCTCTCGATCGATACCGCCCAACGATTTGCTATATCTCCAAATAGTAGTACCTTCATCATTTCTTCCCCCGCCCTATTCAAAAAATAAAAACGAAATATTATCACAGTTCGTAAACACGACAAATTTAGCTCCAATTGTTTCATAGAGCCGCGCTGGATATCGTTTATTCCTTGTAACAACAGTAATAGGCGCTTGAAAAGAAAAACGAATGTGTTCTGTGAAGAAACTAACTATTGGAAGCTCATCCCCTAGTAAAATCACCTTCTTAATTCGTGTGCAAATACTAGTAAAATCCTTCTCCTTATTACAGCTATAAGCTGATTCAAACCCATAATCTCTAACTTCAGCCGCTATCTCTTCATTGGCTGTAAAAATAATTAACTCATGCTGAAATGCTACTAGCTCTCTTAAACTCTTTACTTTGTTTTTTTCTCCAACACAAATAAGTGTTAGTTCCATGTACCTCATCCTCCTTAGCATAAAAGAATTCAAACGTAGATTGATATTCCCCTATACTAATCGGATCGATGAAGTGATGTATCCATCATGGCACCGTCCTCTCTCAAGACGCTTACGAAGTTAGCTGTCGGATTCGGGCTTTGAGAGTAGCCCTACTTTCAAAATGAAAGATTCACCCCAAGTGACGATACACAAAATTGGTTCCTCCGCTCCATATATTTGGACTCAGCGTATTACAAAAAATGTATTCTGGCTGATATATTACTCTTGTATTTGGAAAAAGTAAACAAAAAAAGCCAGTTGTAAAACTGGCCTTTTCATTCTTCATGCTTATGCTTTATTCAATTTATACGCAAAATGATTCGTCGGTCCATGACCACTACCAATATTCAATGGCTCTTCAATTGCTATACTAATAAATCGTTTTGCCTCTTGAACTGCCTCTTCCATTGAGTATCCTTTCGCAAGTCCAGCTGTAACTGCTGAAGCAAATGTACAGCCACTTCCGTGCGTTTGTTTCGAAGGAATTCGTTCACTTCTAAATTCAATAAACTCTTCTCCATCAAAGAGTAAATCAATTACTTCATTACCTTGATATTCCGCATGTCCGCCCTTCATAAGCACATATTTAGCACCTAATTCGTGCAATACTTTCGCAGCTTTCTTACTATCTTCTATATTATGAATCTCCATCCCAGTTAACACTTCAGCTTCTGGAACATTCGGTGTAATAACTGTTGCTACTGGTAATAAATATTCCTTTAATGCTTGAACTGCTTCTTGCTGTAATAATGATGCTCCTCCCTTTGCAATCATAACAGGATCTAGCACAATATTATTCCAACCAAATTTCTTAATCTGTTCTGCCACAATTTGAATAATTTCACTACTAAATAACATTCCTAGTTTCACTGCATCTGGTGTTAAATCCGTACCAATTGAATTCAGCTGTTCCGTAATACCTTCTAATGGAACAGGATATACCCCTTGAACGCCAAGCGTATTTTGAGCAGTAATTGCCGTAATAGCCGTCATCCCATACACACCAAGCTCTTGGAATGTTTTTAAATCCGCTTGAATACCAGCACCACCGCCGCTATCAGATCCTGCAATTGTTAAAGCTTTATTCACTTCCATCTCACTCATCCTTTTCTATCCAAAATAACGATGATAAATCGTCTTTGCTTCGCTTATATCTTTCGTTCCATGTACAAGTACACGGCCATCTTTGAAGGCAACTAACCTCTTTTCTTCAACAGAGAAAGATAGTAAATATGGATTTACATTTAAATCATTCACACGGCCTTCTAGTAGCTGTTTATATTGTTCAAAATCCATTTCTTCTTTATGAGGTGGTCTAATTTGAACTGTATTTCTCCCGCATAAAACTGCTGTTTTCGATGTGTTCTCTTTATTTAAATACGGATATAATGCATTCTCTCCGCACGAAGGACAATTATGTTTGCGAAGTTTTTGCACATTCATACATGAATACTCATTCTTCCACATATCAAACGATACAAGTCCATCTCGAAGTGATTTATAATCTTCTACTAACAGTTTAAGAGCTTCTGTTACTTGATGAGAAACGACAAGAGATACAGCAGGTGATATAATACCCGCTGTATCACATGTCGCCCCGCCAAGCGGAATCGATTGTAATAAACATGATAAACATGGTGTTTTACTAGGAAGAATTGTGTAAGAAAGACCGTAACTGCCTACACATGCACCATAAATCCATGGAATAGAATATTTTTGTGCTATATCATTCACAATAAAACGTGTTTCAAAATTATCAGTCGCATCAATCATTACATCAACGTTTGTAACAAGTTCTTCTAGCTCCTCAGCTGTTACATCTTGAACGAGGGCCTCTATTGTTACATCACTATTAATCTCTTCTAAACGCTTTTTAGCCGCTATAGCCTTCGGAAGATTATTTTTCACGTCGCTCTCTGCATACAATTGTTGTCTTTGTAAATTACTCCAATCGACATAATCACGGTCAACGATTGTTATCTTCCCAACACCAGCTCTTACAAACATTTCTGCATTTGCACTACCAAGTGCGCCTGCGCCGATAATAAGCACATGCTTTTCTCTTATCTTTTGCTGTCCTTCTTCCCCAATTGGAGAAAATAGTTCTTGGCGAGAATATCGATTATTCAACTACACTCATTCCTTCTAAAGGACTGCTTGCAGTTGCACAACGTTTACGTGCAATACGCCCCGCTTCAAAGCCTATGCGACCTGCCTCAATACCTAACTTCATTGCGTATGCCATCTTAATAGGATCTTTTGCTCCTGATACAGCCGTATTTAATAACACACCATCTGCTCCTAATTCCATCGCAAACGCTGCATCAGCTGGGCTACCAATACCTGCATCAACGATAACCGGTACTGTCGCTAGTTCAATAATGAAGCTTAAATTTAACGGATTTACAATACCAAGCCCTGAACCGATTGGTGATGCTCCTGGCATAATTGCATGCACACCTAGTTCTTGTAATTTACGTGCTAATACAACATCATCAGATGTGTACGGAAGTACGATAAACCCTTCTTCTAGTAACATTTCAGATGCCTTTAACGTTTCTACTGGATCAGGTAACAACGTTCTATCATCACCAATAACTTCAACTTTGATCATGTCACAAAGCCCTGAAGCTTTTGCTAATTTTGCAATACGAACAGCTTCTTCAGCATTTTTTGCTCCAGCTGTATTTGGTAATAACGTATATTTTTTCACATCAAGCTTCTCTAATAAATTAGGTTGCTTTGCATCAAATATATCCATACGACGTACTGCAAACGTTAAAATTTCAGCTTCAGAAACGTCAATTGCTTTTTGCTGTACGTCAAAATCAGGGAATTTCCCTGTTCCTAATAAAAGTCTAGACTGAAATGACAATGGTCCAATGTTTAACATAATCAACCGCCTCCTACGAAAGTTACAATCTCAATTTGGTCTCCATCAAAAACAGATGTATCTGTATGATCATCTTTTTGTAAAATATCTTTATTACGCTCTACTACAACAATTCTGTTATCTAACTCTAAATGTGTAAGTAACTCAGCTACTGTTTTTACACTCTCTGGTACTTCAATTTGGTTACCATTAATTTTTAAATTCAAACTTCCATCCCCTTTCTAAACCGTTTTAGAAAGCAACGAATCTAGCAAGTGATTCTCCTGCTTTCCTTCTATTAAATCCGCCATATATTGACCAGAAACAGGGCTTAATAAAATGCCGTTTCGATAATGGCCCGTACAAGCATATAAACCTTTTATTTCTTCATGTTCTCCCATATAAGGAGCTTCGTGATTCGATTGTGGTCTTAATCCTGCCCATGCGCTTTCCCACTCTGCTTCTTTTAAAGCTGGCAATATTGTATAAGCACGCTCTAATATAGAAGTAATGCTTTCCGATTGTACAGTTTTATTAAACGTATGCGGCTTCATCGTTGCTCCAATTACGTAACGTCCGCCGCGCTTTGGAGCAATATAAAATCTTTCTTGGAAAATAGGTGCCTTTAAAAGTGGTTTTCTACTTCTTACCGCTACTACTTCTCCTTTAACTGGATATGTACCCCATTCGCGGTGAAAGTGACCTAGTAACTTCGTGCTCCATGAGCCACCGGCAATCACCACTTTTTCGCATGTGATTATACCTTCGCTCGTAACAATACCAGTCACTTTATTATTTTCAATACGAATATCAAACACTTCTGTCTGTTCATATATATCCGCACCGGAAATTGATGCAGAATGCGCGAATGCTTTCGTAAGCTCTGGTGCAATAACGTGACCATCTTTCGGATAATATACCGCTCCTATAATGGATTCGGATAGAAATGGCTCTTTTTCCCGTAAATGGTCTCCCGTTAGAAAATATGAATCTTCACCTGTTTTCTGTTGCCAATCCATAATGTGAAGAATTCTTTCCTTCTCATCTTCGTTTTGTGCAATACGATATATCCCTTTCTCCTCATATCCAATATCAATACCCGTCTTTTCACGTAAAACTGTTGCAAGTTGTGGAAATATAGCTCGGCTTTCTCTAGCAAGTTCAAATAGCGGGTCATACGCATCCCATTCTGCTTGAACACCAAGCAGGCCAGCAGCTGCTTTAGAAGCTTCCGATGCAATTTTTTGCTTCTCTATAATTGCTACTTTATGTCCTCTTTCTGCTAGAAAATGTGCAACTGAGCTACCAATTACACCACCGCCAATAATCGCCACATCATACTTCTCACACATGTTTTTCCGCCCACTTTCTTATTGATTCCTTATAAGATTTCGCTTTGCTATATGGGTTACTACTACTTACAATTCCGGACATAACTGCTATACCGCTTACACCGTTAGTAAGAACATCTACTGTGTTTTCTGGGGTAATTCCTCCAATCGCTGTAATCGGTATAGATAAACAGCTTGCAATGTCTGAAATTTCTTCAAGTCCTCTCGCTGGCACACCTTTTTTACAATCTGTCGGAAATACATGACCATAAACGAGTGAATCCGCTCCATTTTTAAATGCTACTATCGCTTCCTCTAACGAGTGTACTGAATAACCGACATGCAAATAAGAAAACTTTTCTTTCACTAACCTTACATCTGCGCTTCGGTATCCTAGTTGAACACGCGGAATGTTTAATAAAATAGCGATATCAATTCGATCATTTATAACAAGCTTAGATGCTGGAAAGCCTTTTTTCAAAAGACTTTCCACCCCTTCATATAATTCCTTCGTACTTTTCTCACGCTCACGAATATGCAAATAATCAATCTCACTCTCAATTTGCATCGCTACATTCACTAACTCTTCGAATGGCATATGGCCATTTGAGATTACATGGAGCTCATTTTTCATATTCATTCGCCTACTTTAAAATGTTTTCGAATAATTCATCGGCAGGAACAATTTCTTTCGTCATTCCTTTGTCTTTCAACCATTTGTTTTGTTTCTCCCATGACTCTTTTGAATCTGATAAAAATGGCTCATCTTTCGTTTCCATCTTCTCTAATAAAATTTTCATGCTTTCTTTTTCAACTTCTGGTACAAGCGGGAAGTTTTCTTTTTCTTGATGATCTAATAAAATATTTAATGCTTCATCAGGGCTTTTCTTCATAAAATCATACCCTTTTTTTGCCCCACGTAAAAAGGCTTGCAATGCTTCTTTATCTTTTTTCAACGTTTTATCACCTGTTACGAAAACAAGTTCATGATAATTCGGCACACCATATTCTGCTGGATTAAAGTACGCTGGTTCATGGCCTTCATGACGCATAACAGGTACTTCATGATTAATGTATGCTCCTGTTACAGCATCCACTTTCTTCGTAATTAACGCTGGTACTAAATCAAAGCCAACATCAACTACTTTCACCGTATCAGGATTACCACCAGCTTCTTTTATCATCGTTTTTAAATATGCTTCACTTAAAGGAGTTCCAGAATATCCTACTGTTTTTCCTTCTAAATCTTTCGGTGATTGAATACCTGCTGATTTCAGCGATACGACATGATTTAACGGTGAACGTACGACAGCTCCAATTGATTTCACTGGAATTTGTTCATTTGCTCTGGCCATAACAACATCTGGCTGATAATACAAACCAACTGTCACTTTCCCTGCTGCAGCTAAAGTTAATGGATCAGTTGGATTAGAAGGGAATTTTATATTTACCTTTATTCCTTCTTCTTTAAAGTAGCCTTTTTCAATTGCTGCATAAATAAAGCTATGTACCGCATTTGGGTACCAATCGAGCATAACCGTTATTTCTTTCTCTTTTTTACTTTTATCTGATGCTGAATTACTCGAACATCCTGCAATCATTGCAACTAATAATGTAAACACAAAGATGCGTTTTAAAAATTTCATGAATGCTTCCTCCAACTAATGAATTTCTTTTCTAATATGGAAATAAGTATGACGAAGAAAATAGCTAATAATGATAACAATACAATGGGTGCAAATACACCAGCTCCATCTAACTGTGTCATCATTCTCTTACTGAAATAACCAAGCCCAGCTTGTGCACCGAGCCATTCACCGATTGCTGCCCCAATTACACTAAGCGGAACTGCAATTTTTAAAGCTGAAAAAAAATAAGGAAGAGCAGACGGTAACTTTAACTTAAGAAAAACATCTTTCTTCGTTGCTCCATATGTAACTAAGAGCTCCTCCCATTCTTTTTTCGTACTACGCAGTCCGTCATACGTATTGACCGCAATAGGGAAAAACGTAATTAAAACTGTAACAACAACCTTACTCCAGATGGTATATCCAAACCATAAAACGAAAAGCGGAGCAAGCGCTGTAATGGGAATCGTTTGTGAGGCAACTAATAATGGATAAAATGCCCTTTCCATCCATGTACTCGCATTCATTAACATCGCTAGCCCTACACCTAATACAATAGAAATAACAACACCTATTAAAACGACGTATAACGTTGCCGGTAAATGAACCGTAAATAATATGTCTTTTAGTTTCCATATCTTCATTACAATTGCTGACGGTGACGGTAAAATGTACATTTCATCTACAATTCTTGCTCCTATTTCCCACATAACGAGTAAAATGCTAGAAAGTGTAATGGCAGGAACTAATTCTTTCAATCGGTTCATCATACGAGTACCTGCCTTTGTAACATACTAAGAAGCTCATCTTTCAGCGCTAACACATCCGGTTTATATAAATCTTTTCGTGTTCTGTTATGATCAAGCGGCACAATCCGTTCAGTCAAAGTAGTTATCGGCTGCTGTTTCACCACTAAAATTCGATTCGAAAGAAACAACGCTTCTTCCACATCATGAGTGATAAATAAAATTGTTTTTTCCCACTCTTTCCATTGTTCAAACAACCATTCTTGCAAAGATGCCTTCGTTAAAGCGTCCAATGCGCTAAACGGTTCATCTAGCAATAATATCTCTCCTCCTGTTAATAATGTTCGGATAAAAGATACGCGCTGCCTCATACCGCCAGATAAATTTTTCGGGTATTTTCCCTCGTATCCTTGTAAACCAAATTTATGTAACAGTTCCTTTGCCTTTACTTGTGCTTCTTTCTTCTGTACACCCTGACATTCTAGTGGCAAAGCAGCATTCTCAATAATTGTTCTCCACGGCAGGAGCATATCTTTTTGAGGCATATACCCTACAGGGTGACTTTTTGTTTCTGTCAGCTCTATCCGTCCAGTACTGACTTCTTCTAAGCCTGTAATAAGACGAAATAGAGTACTTTTCCCGCAGCCACTTGGCCCAATAATGCTTACAAACTCTTTCTCTTGTATAGAAGCATTTAATTCATCGATGATTGGCTTCTCATCATAATGAAAAGAAACATTATGAAACTGTAGTATGTTCTTGCTCCTCAAATCCCCACATCTCCTTACGATAGGACATATCCCAGAATAAATATTCAAATCGACTGGAATATAAGAAAATCTCCTCTAATCTTTCTAGCTCTCGCTCTGACTTTCCAATTGCCATTTCATCTAATAAATCTATTAACCAAATACAAAGGTTACCGTATTCTTCAGAACTATATCCTTGAATCCACTCACCAAAGAACTCATGATCTCTCGCTCCAGGAATATCATTTAAACGCTTTCCAATTTCCCAATAACTCCACATACATGGAAGAAGTGCTGCTATTAATTCCGCAAGTGTGCCATTTTGAGATACAGACATCATGTAATTTGTATAAGCTAAATTTTTAGCAGATGGTTTTGCTGATTCTATCTCCTCTATAGAAATTCCAAGTCTTTTTGCATACTGTTTATGGATCGTCATTTCTCCATTTAATATTCCATCAATTTGTTCAGCAAATTTTCCCATTACTTGTGGATTCGTTGCCTTTACAACACCGATGGCATATAGCTTTGCATAATCTAACAAATATAAATAATCTTGAATAATGTAATACTGAAACTTATCTTTTTCTAACGTGCCATCCCCCATCCCTACTACAAATGGATGATTATGACTCATCTCCCAAACTGGTTGTACAGTTTCTAACAATCTATTGCAAAATTTCATTTCTATTTCCCCCTTCAATATATGTATCTAAATAAAAAACCACTTCTATAATCAGAAGTGGTTACAACAAATAAAATTATAGTTTATTCGTTGTTCCACTTCCCTTCGCTAGTATTACCTAGATCAGGTGTTGTAAGGGTTAAGGATTATTCCTCTCTCAGCACGAAAAGCACCCCTAGTGGTTTCAATATAAAATTTTCAAATAAAAAAGCCCCGTTTCTATACGCAAAGAAACGGGGACTCATCATTAGTGTCCGAATTGCTTCCCTACGCTAGCATAATCTAGATCAGGTAATGAAAAGGATCAAAGACTTAAGGTCTTACTCTCAGCTGGCAACACCAGCTCTCCTAGCAAACTATAAAATTATCACTGTCAGTATAACACCCTAATAAGACATCATCAACTGTTTTAATTTTCTCAATTGTCAACAAAATTACAGAGTTATATAATACTTATTATTCTATTTCGTAAAATAAAATCCTAATTAATTCTATAAAAAGGAATCATTATCCTGAAAAAATTTATTTTTATATTGATTTCATATTACATTTATGTGAATACACCCACTATATTATATCTTTATACTATAATAAAATTACAACTAACTATACAACTAGAGGAGGTCTCTATTATATGAATATGAAAGCTACAGCTCTAACAGCAACTACTGTCGCAATCGCCTCATTACTTCCTTCTATGGGCGAAACAAATGTACAAAAAGCAAACGCTGAACAATTATCTAATGTCAAAACTGGATATGTCAAAGTCGATCAAGTAGCCTTACATAAAGAAGATAATACAAATAGCACATCACTTGATACAATTCGCTTTAATACGAAAGTTAACATACTTAAAACAACGAAGGATTGGTATAAAGTATCTGTTAATAATAAAGTAGGCTATGTACAAAAAGATGCTATTCTGCAAAAAAACAAACTTCAATCTACTAATCAATACATCGTCAATGCTAATGCATTGAACGTTCGCTCTGAACCTAATTTAGAATCTTCCATTTTAGATGTATTACCAAATGGTAAGTTCGTGACTATTCAAGGAGAACAAGGCGAATGGTATAAAATTTCACATAACGGTCAAACAGGTTATGTACAAAAAGCATTCGTATCTAATGGTTCGCAACCCTTAGTAAAAGGAATCACAGTTCAAAATGATACGAAATATACTGTTGCAACACCTAAATTAAATGTACGTAGCAATGCTAGCACAAATGGCACTCTACTTGGTTCTTTACAAAACGGTACACAGGTACAAGTAGTAGAAACAGTAGGAACTTGGTATAAAATTCGTTTTGGCACAGGATACGGGTATGTGGCCAAACACTACGTGGTACAAAATCAACAGCAATCACAAGCTCAAACAGCTCAATCTTCAGCTATTCCAGCAGTTTTCAAATTCCCTACTCAAGGAAAAATCAGCTCAACCTTTGATATACGCTGGGAACAAATGCATTATGGAATAGATATTGCAGCACAAGGTAACGTCTCCATTCAAGCTGCCGCTGCAGGTAAAGTTATTAAATCATATTATTCAGCTAGTTATGGCAATGTAGTGTTCATCGCCCATCAAATAAACGGGAAATTATATACAACAGTTTATGCTCATATGAAAGATCGCACTGTACAAGCTGGTGATCAAATACAAACTGGACAATTACTAGGTCATATGGGTAACACAGGTCATTCATACGGACAACACCTCCATTTCGAATTACATAATGGAGAATGGAATTTTGAAAAAACAAATGCAGTAAATCCACTGCCGTATTTAGTTAGGTAAATTGTATGCCACGCAATATACCTCTCTTCATTGAATACTTAGCCTTTTTAGGTTTAATCTGTTGTTTAATAATTTACAATACAAACACTGTATTTTTATCTATTATCATTGCTTTTGTTGCTCTAGAAATTATGATGGAGTCATTTCAAGTGCGACTAAGGCAAAAAGTTGCCCATGTTTATAATGCTATTTTTCTATTAAGTGCCCTTATAACAAATGTTATTAGTAATGGCTTTTATTTATCTACTATAATTCCCGTATTCTTTATGGCTGTTTTATTATTCATAGCTAGATACATTAATGTCCCTAATAATAAAAAACATGAACAAGAAGCTTAGAAAGAGGAGACACTGTGTACCAATCTTTCAAAGATAACACAATGAAATATATATTGAATTTATACGGAAAACTAAATACTTTTTTTGGTATACAAGGAAGTTATACTGCACAACTTCTCCTATATGGAATGCTATTTCTCATCTTAATCACTTTCTCCTTGTTTTACTAACAAAAAAGGATCTCACATAACATTGAGATCCTTTTTAATTTATATTAATTTTTCATATGTAAAATACTGTTTAGCCACAAGCATATTTTTCATAAATAAAACTAAGATTATATTTTTTCTCTAAACCCATTCTTTGTTCATCGTCACACCAATAGAAAAGAATATCATGAATCGTCGCATAACGCTTATTTTTAAGAAATAGTTTAAAGAATGACGGTAAACAATCATGTAATTGTATAAATATATAATTGCGTAGTATTTCCTCTTTATATTCAATGCCCTTACAAATATACAGTAATTCTTCACAATAATATGCATGCTGTGGAACTTGAATCATTTCGAAAAATGGCACGTATGATAATAACTTTCCGATAAAATGGTTATATCGATCCATTATACCTATTGTCATATGTTCCATCATTTCTTTCATCACATATAAATAATCATCTACATGAGTTGTCTTTAGTGGATCTAATCGATCTGAAATTTGAGAAAGTACAGCTCTTTGACAAGCTAAAACTACTTGACTAGGTCCATAATATGATAGAAAATCTGTACACTTACGATACTTTCGCAACAAGTCATGTGTATATAAATCATACACAAAAGTATTACAATACATCGCTAGACTCATCATATCACTATTCAGCTGCTCTTTTGACTGTGCTTTAGCCCTCTTACACATATAGAAGAATGTAAACTCTAATATTTCTTTTTGAGATAATAGATGTTTACAATTTGTTATACATTTCTCATTAAATTTAACTCTATCCCAAATTTCTACATCCCCATCTGTTAATTCCCCGACACGATATTTAATAACTAAATAGTTTAAAGCAACTGCTTGTGTCAAAAGATCCCATGTTTCATATTCCAATGAAGTTTGGACAAATTCAGCTAGCCCTTGTGTTACCATAAAAGTATTTGCCTCTTCATACCAACCAATCTCTTGACATAAACGAAGAATACGTACTAAGGTTGGAATTTCATCTTTATGAAACTGTGGTAAATTCTTTACTCTATTCATACCATAAACGATAACTGCTGCTAAATTTTCTTCTTTATAAAATTCTTTTTCTTTCCATGCTAATATAGTTCGCTCTTTTCCTTCACCTTTTGGGTGACAAGGTACAAGTAAAGATAATAATTCAGCAAAATTATTTGGTTCTATATATGTATCTGTAACCAAATTCCAATTTGGATCGCCCTGTACAGCCCTCATATAATTCCCCTTCCCTTTTTATCCCGCTATTTGCCGGGCAGTAAGACGCCCACCTCAAAATCCAGTGAATGCGAGGAAGTTAGGTGGGAAATAAAACTGCCGATAAAAGCCCGATTGGTTCAACGAATAATCATTGGCAGATGGACAAAACCCCCAATAATTAAAGTTTCACTTTATCTACGTAGGAAATATTAATTCATTATTACAACACTAAAAATAAATATTGTTATATTCAAAACCTATCATAATACTTATATCTATCAGTATATCACTTTTTCTCTTATTTAAAATTAGGAATGAAAAATTTAAATAAACTGTCGAAAACCTTAACTATGTACTTATTATATAATGTCTCAGATACATCACGCTAATATATTAGTTTAATCCACATATACTAGAATAATGTATCTGATTTTTATCCATCATTTATCCCACTATTTGCGGACAATAACACTTTCACTAATTAAAGTTTAACTTTATTCCGTACGTTCCGAGATTTCACTTAAAGCGAACCCAGCCTGATCATCTGCCACTTCTCTTATAGCTAAATCACCTAATGCTAGCATCCCGACAAGTTGACCGCCCTCAACTACTGGCAATCGTCTAATTTGATACTGTGCCATTAATTCTGTAGCTTTTTCAATAGAATCATCTGGAGAAACCGAAACAATGTTTGTCGTCATTACATTTGTAATTTTATTAGACCCAGGATGTTTTTCAGCAATCCCTCGAACAACTAAATCTCGATCAGTAACAAGCCCAACGACTTGTTCATTTTCAAGAACAGGAATCAATCCAACTGATTCTTCCTTCATTTTTACAGCAGCCTCATATACATTATCTAACGGTGTACAATGTACAATATGAGTACTCATAAAGTCTCTAACTTGCGTCATTTTTTATCTCCTCCTTTTAATACATACCATAGTTTTTCCTAAATCCCTTTATTTATTTGAGGAAAATAAGATGATAAAAAAGAGGATTATACACAATAAAAAAGAGCCAGCATATTGCTGACTCTTTCTTTATGACCCGTACGGGATTCGAACCCGTGTTACCGCCGTGAAAGGGCGGTGTCTTAACCACTTGACCAACGGGCCATGGCTCCGCAGGTAGGACTCGAACCTACGACCGATCGGTTAACAGCCGATAGCTCTACCACTGAGCTACTGCGGAATAAATATATGGTGGGCCTAAATGGACTCGAACCATCGACCTCACGCTTATCAGGCGTGCGCTCTAACCAGCTGAGCTATAGGCCCATATACTTTACAGGGGCAGTAGGAATCGAACCCACACTGGAGGTTTTGGAGACCTCAGTTCTACCTTTAAACTATGCCCCTAAATGATGCCGGCTAGAGGACTTGAACCCCCAACCTACTGATTACAAGTCAGTTGCTCTACCAATTGAGCTAAGCCGGCATAAAAAAAATGGTGGCTCGGGACGGAATCGAACCGCCGACACGAGGATTTTCAGTCCTCTGCTCTACCGACTGAGCTACCGAGCCTTATTAAAAAAATGGCGGTCCCGACCGGGGTCGAACCGGCGATCTCCTGCGTGACAGGCAGGCATGTTAACCACTACACCACGGG
>NZ_JAEHCA010000158.1:0-238 GCF_016483345.1 Bacillus cereus group sp. N24 | reverse complement strand
ACAAGAACAAGATGCAGGCTCCTCGGCCGGTGAAGATCGTCGTCAACATGGGCGTCGGCGACGCGCTCGCGAACGCGAAGCTGCTCGATGCCGCGGCGGGCGACCTCGGCACGATCACAGGTCAGAAGCCGGCGATCCGCAAGGCGAAGAAGTCGATCGCGAACTTCAAGCTGCGCCAGGGCCAGGCGATCGGCTGCATGGTCACGCTGCGCCGCGCGCGCATGTGGGAGTTCTACGA
>NZ_JAEHCA010000157.1:0-238 GCF_016483345.1 Bacillus cereus group sp. N24 | reverse complement strand
GCTTAGAATTTCAATACAGGCCGGGCGGCACCCCACCAGCGCCGCCACCGAAGCTAGCGCTCCGGTTTCAATGGCTCCCGCCTAACCTGTACAAACTGTACCAAAATTCAATATCAGGCTACAGTAAAGCTCCACGGGGTCTTACCGTCCTGTCGCGGGTAACCTGCATCTTCACAGGTACTAAAATTTCACCGAGTCTCTGGTTGAGACAGTGCCCAAAACGTTACCCCTGTCGTGC
>NZ_JAEHCA010000156.1:0-239 GCF_016483345.1 Bacillus cereus group sp. N24 | reverse complement strand
TAAGCAAGGAATGGAAGAAAAGCAATTAAGCTAGTGAAAATCTCTCCTCGGAATTCCATAATATAATAACGATCTAACATTAAAGATTAAGATAGAGAGTGGGAAGTTCATTCTAGACAGCTAACACCGAAAAATCAAAAACCTATTTACCCTATACCGAGCATCGGTCTTGTAAACCGCCATGCTGTATACCGACCGAATACACGAGCGATATAAGAAATACAACTAACAGCAATCAC
>NZ_JAEHCA010000155.1:0-239 GCF_016483345.1 Bacillus cereus group sp. N24 | reverse complement strand
GAACAACAAGAGTTCGAATCATCTTTCCCATATCAAGAGACAGAGGATCAGTTACGTTCTATTGACGAGATTAAAAAAGATATGGAACGCGGACGCCCGATGGATAGGCTCCTTTGTGGTGATGTAGGGTATGGAAAGACTGAAGTGGCTATTCGTGCGGCATTTAAAGCAATTATGGATGAAAAACAAGTTGCAATTTTAGTACCGACAACGATTCTTGCGCAGCAACACTATGAAAC
>NZ_JAEHCA010000154.1:0-240 GCF_016483345.1 Bacillus cereus group sp. N24 | reverse complement strand
ATACAAATCCAGGAAAGAAATAATCATTGCTTACACTGTGTGCAAATGAAAAATCTAGATCGTCTCATAAATATGTAAATGATTACAATGTTATTGCTATACTGCTTAAATTAATTAATTACATTAGATAACTCATGCCGGCTACGTAAAACAGTCGTAACTAAAATTAAATGAATAGCAAATCCTTGTTTATCCTCTATACCAAATAGTTTCATATTAAAAACTAACTTTTCCGACATT
>NZ_JAEHCA010000153.1:0-240 GCF_016483345.1 Bacillus cereus group sp. N24 | reverse complement strand
GCAGCGCTTTTTTTTTTTATGAGACAGACAACTCTCAGTTTTACTGTTGCCAACTTGTTTGCATCGCTCCTCTTGCTTTATAGAAATACCATGCTCCGTTTACCTGTTGCCAACCTGTTTGCATCACTCCGCTTCCGTTAAAGTAATACCATGCTCCGATTAAATGTTGCCAACCTGTATGCGTCCCTCCGATAGCAGTATAGTAATTACACACGGCACGAGGCGGAGGACAACCGGTTT
>NZ_JAEHCA010000152.1:0-240 GCF_016483345.1 Bacillus cereus group sp. N24 | reverse complement strand
GCTCTCGTTGCATTTTTTATTTGATCCGATGTAAGATGTTCAGCGATGCATTGTATGGTGGTATTTAGTCCTTTTGCAGTTTAAATTTTTAAGATTGACTGTGTATCATCTAAGCTTTCATTTTTTTCTTTATCAGCCGTTATTAATATGGTGTTTGACGTTGTAATGTTAGCTTTTAATAACTTTTGATAGTGATTTGGACAAAATTTTATAAACTCTAAATGATGAATTGGTGTTGTA
>NZ_JAEHCA010000151.1:0-240 GCF_016483345.1 Bacillus cereus group sp. N24 | reverse complement strand
CATTTGGAGGTGTAGTCGGGCCCACAGAATCCGCATGACTACAAAGGGTCACCACTAAAGGCGCACTGTTTAAAGTCTGTGAATCAATCTTATCTGATGTTTGATTTGTTATGTCGATATTTACTTCTACCATTGCTTTAATGGCATTTGGATTTACACCATGTGCTTCGATACCTGCAGAATATACATTCCACTTATCTCACAAGTACTGTTTTCCCCAAGCTTCTGACATTAGGCTTC
>NZ_JAEHCA010000150.1:0-240 GCF_016483345.1 Bacillus cereus group sp. N24 | reverse complement strand
TTGTCATTCGGACAAGGGATCCAAGGTGGCTGGGGCTTTGGGATGGCGGTGCGTACCTATCTTGGAGCCTACGCGTCTATCGGTCAATTCGGCTGGGCTGGCGGAACCGGCACTTCAGCTTACGCTGATCCAGATAAACAGTTTATTGGAATTCTGTTCACCCCGGTTGGGATGTCCACTCCGGCCCCATCGCATCTTATCCAAGACTTCTGGACCACGGCCTACCAAGCGATCGAAGAC
>NZ_JAEHCA010000149.1:0-240 GCF_016483345.1 Bacillus cereus group sp. N24 | reverse complement strand
TCGAGGTGGAAGCATGGTGACATGTGGAGCTGACGAATACTAATAGATCGAGGACTTAACCATATAATATGAAGCAATGTTATCTAGTTTTGAAAGAATATAAAAAACTTGTTGACTTTAAAAGTTAAATAAGTTACAATAATTCTTGTCTTAAATGAATACAGTCTGGTAATGATGGCAGAGAGGTCACACCCGTTCCCATACCGAACACGGAAGTTAAGCTCTCTAGCGCCGATGGTA